>NZ_BAEU01000063.1:0-53334 GCF_000246875.1 Halomonas sp. KM-1 | reverse complement strand
TTCCACGCCGAGATCGCCGCGGGCCACCATCACCGCCTCGCTGGCCTCGATGATACCGTTGAGCGTTTCGTCGTCGGCTACCGCCTCGGCGCGTTCGAGCTTGGCGACCAGGCCGATCTCCTTGCCCGCTTCCCCGAGCAGGCGACGGGCTTCGCGCATGTCTTCGGCGTGGCGCGGGAAGGAGACGGCAAGATAGTCGACGCCGATCTCGATGGCGGTCTCGAGATCGGCCTTGTCCTTGTCAGTGAGGGCCGGGGCCGAGAGCCCGCCGCCCTGCTTGTTGATGCCCTTGTTGTTGGAGAGCTTGCCGCCGGTGACCACGATGGTATGAACCTGCTGCCCCTCGATGCGCTCGACGTCGAGCACCAGGCGGCCGTCGTCGAGCAGCAGGCGGTCGCCGGGGGCGACGTCGTCGATCAGCTGCTTGTAGTCGCAGCCGACGCGGCTGGCGTCGCCGGCATCGCTGTCCAGCGCCATGTCGAGCACGAAGGGCTGGCCCACCTCAAGGGTCACGGCGCCGTCACGAAAGCGGGCGATGCGGATCTTGGGCCCCTGCAGGTCGCCCAGGGCGGCCACGCTGCGCCCCAGGCGGTCGGCAATCTGACGCACGGCGATCAGGCGGCGGCGGTGGTCGGCGGCGCTGCCGTGGGAGAAGTTGAGGCGCACCACGTCGACGCCGGTGCGGATCATGGCTTCCAGCACACCCTCGCGGTCGCTGGCCGGGCCAAGGGTGGCAACGATCTTGGTGCGGCGGATGGGGGCATGAATGGGAGCGTGTGGCGGAAGCGTCATGGTGTCCTCGGCAAGACCAGGATGGCACGGAAGTCGTTGACATTGGTGCGGGTCGGACCGGTGACGATCAGTCGATCCAATGCCTGGAAGAAAGTATACGCGTCGTTGCGTGACAGGTAATCGGCCGGCTGCAGCCCCTGCTCACGGGCATGGGCCCAGTCGTCGGGCGAGAACAGCGCACCGGCGTTGTCCTCCGAGCCGTCGATACCGTCGGTGTCGATGGCCAGGGCATGAATCCCCTCGGCGCCGGCCAGGGCCTCGAACAGCCCCAGCAAGTACTCCACGTTGCGCCCACCGCGCCCGTCGCCGTGCACGGTGACGCTGGTCTCGCCGCCGGAGAGAATCAGCAACGGCGCTTCGATCTCATCGCGTGCCTCCAGCGCCAGGCGCGCCTGGGCACGGCCCAGCTCGCGGGCCTCGCCTTCCAGGTCGTCGCCCAGCACCTTCACCGTCACACCGGCCGCTTCCGCCGCGGCCCGAGCAGCTTCCAGAGCATCATGAGCGCGGGCCAGGGTCACGCTGTCGTCACGCGCGAAGGCCGCGTCGTCGGGGGAAGGCGCTCCCTGGGCCTGCTCCAGATGGCGGCGCACGTGGTCTGGTATCTCGATGGCGTAGCGCTCGAGCACCGCCAACGCATCGGCCGGGGTCGAGCGATCCGGCAGAGTCGGCCCTGAGGCGATCTGCGTGGCCACGTCGCCGGGAATGTCGGAGATCAGCCAGGTCACCACCTGGGCGGGGTGTGCCGCCGCCGCCAGGCGCCCGCCCTTGATCGCGGAAAGGTGGCGGCGCACGGTGTTCATCTGCCCGATCGGCGCGCCGCAACGCAACAGCTCGCGATTGATGGCCTGCTTGTCGGCAAGCGATATGCCCTCGGCGGGCAGCGTCATCAGCGCCGAGCCGCCGCCGGAGATCAAGGCGATCACGCGGTCGTCCTTGCCCAGCTCCGCGACCGCCTCGAGCATGCGCCGGGCCGCCTTCTCGCCCAGATCGTCGGGCATCGGGTGGGAGGCTTCGAGCACCTCGATCACCTCACACTCCTCAGCATGACCGTAGCGAGTGACCACCAGGCCGGTGAGCGGCGCATCGGGGCAACGCTCCTGCCAGGCGCGCTCCAGAGCCGCGGCCATGGAAGCCGCCGCCTTGCCGGCACCGACCACAACGGTGCGCCCGGGGGGTGGATCGGGCAGCAGATCGGCGACCAGAGAATCCGGATGCACGGCAGTCACGGCCACGTCGGCAAGCCGACGCAGCCATGTCGCCATGTCTGTCGTGTGGTCCAGGGAAGGAAGTTGTTGTGACATGGGCACACCTCGAACGGATGACAGCAACGACGGTAACAGCAGGGTAGGCAGGAAAAAAGCCCGGCGGCGGGCGGGTTCCAACTGGGGATCCCGCCGCCGGGTGCAAGGGCCGCTGGCGCGGCCGGTTGGCAGGCGACGGCCTGACGCCTGCCAGGAGGGAACACCGGCTCTCCGTCTGCGCGACTGGCTGGCAGGGTGCTGCCTCCTCAGGTGGGACGGATCAGCTGCCCACCTCGTGATCGGCCAGGGCCTCCAGGGCACGCAGGATGCCGGCGTGATCCCAGTCTTCACCGCCATGCGCAACACAGGCCTGGAACAGCTGCTGGGCATTGGCGGTGCCGGGCAGCGCCAGGTTGAGGCTGCGCGCGCCTTCCAGGGCCAGGTTGAGGTCCTTCTGGTGCAGCTTGATCTTGAAGCCCGGGTCGAAGGTGCGCTTGATCATGCGCTCGCCGTGCACGTCGAGGATCTTCGACTGGGCCAGGCCACCGAGCAGCGACTCGCGCACCTTGGCCACGTCGGCACCCGCCTTCGAGGCGAACAGCAGGCCTTCGGCCACCGCTTCGATGGTGAGCGCCACCACGATCTGGTTGGCCACCTTGCAGGTCTGGCCGGCGCCGTGGCCGCCGATGTGGGTAATGGTCTTGCCCATCACTTCGAGGATCGGACGGGCACGCTCGAAGCCTTCCTGAGTGGCACCGACCATGATGGTCAGCGCGGCGTTGATGGCGCCGCCCTCGCCGCCGGAGACCGGCGCATCGACGTACTCGCCGCCGGCTTCATGGATGCGCTTGGCGAAGCCCTGGGTGGCGATGGGGGCGATGGAGCTCATGTCGATCACCAGGGTGCCCGGCTTGAGCCCTTCGACGACGCCATTCTCACCGAACAGCACCAGTTCCACGTCGGGGGTGTCCGGCACCATAGTGATGACGACCTCGGCCTGCTCGGCCACCGCCTTGGGGTTGGCCGCCACCCGAGCGCCCTTCTCAGCCAGCTCGCGGGGAATGGCGCTGCCGTGCTCGACGGTGATGATCTCGTGGCCGGCATCCAGCAGATGCCCCGCCATGGGACGGCCCATGATGCCGAGGCCAATGAAACCGATCTTGCTCATGATGATTCTCCTTTCAGCTTGTCTTTGTCGTTGCAACCTTGCCCGGCGGCTGTCGCATATGACGTCGCCACTCGGGGCTGATCCGTCGACAGGCCTGCGAGGAGGCGCTGTGAACCCATCCCTGGGCGCTACTTTTGCCATCCCTGGCAAAAGACCTCCTCTTCGGCCTGTCCCCGGCGCCCCTCGTCAAAAGTGCTGCAGCAATTTTCAGCCGCGGGCCTGATCCAGCCAGCCCAGACCTTCACGGGTCGTCGTCTTGGGCTTGTACTCGCAGCCGATCCAGCCGTCGTAGCCCAGCCGGTCGAGATGAGCGAACAGGAACGGGTAGTGGATCTCGCCGGTGCCCGGCTCATGGCGACCCGGGTTATCGGCCAGCTGCACGTGAGCGATGCTATCCAGGTGTTTCTCGATGGTCGGCGCCAGATCGCCCTCCATGATCTGCATGTGATAGATGTCGTACTGAAGCTTGAGGTTGTTACTGCCCACCTCGTCGAAGATCGCCAGGGCCTGCTCGGTGCGGTTGAGGAAGAAGCCCGGAATGTCGCGAGTGTTGATCGGTTCGGCCAGCAGCAGGATGCCGGCGGCTTCGAGCTTCTCCGCAGCGTAGCGCAGGTTCTCCACCAGGGTGCGCCGCGCCTGCTCCAGGCTCACGCCCTGGGGCTGGATACCGGCCAGGCAGTTGACCTGCTTGCAGCCAAGCACCGTGGCGTAGTCGATGGCCTTCTCCACGCCGGCACGAAACTCCTCGATCCGATCCGGGTGACAGGCGATACCACGCTCACCGGCGCCCCAGTCGCCAGCGGGCAGGTTGTGCAGTACCTGGGTCAGGCCATGCTCGTCGAGCCGCGCCTTGAGCTCGACGGCGGAATAGTCGTAGGGAAAGAGGTACTCGACGCCCTTGAAACCGGCCTCGGCGGCGGCCTTGAAGCGGTCGAGGAAATCCTCCTCGGTGAACAGCATGCTGAGGTTGGCGGCAAACTTGGGCATGGTTGTCTCCTTGGTTCGTGGCCAGGACTCGCGTGTCTGTCCGGGGCTGACCCGGCGACAGAACTGCGAGGAGGCGCTGTGAACCCTTCCATGGGCGCTATCTTCGCCATCCATGGCGAAGAACCTCCTCTACGTCCTGTTCCCGGCGCCCCTCGGCGCGGCCTGCCAATCGATCGAAACGATGAGTTCTCGCAGCGTTTATTAAGTAAGCTGAGCAATCGAGGTGGGCGCATCCGCCCCCTCGTCGGCCAGCGCCTCGAACTCGTTGATGGCGTCGAGATCGGTCCCCATGGCGATGTTGGTCACCCGTTCGAGGATCACCTCCACCACCACCGGCACCCGGTATTGGGCCATCAGCTCGCGGGCCTCTTTCAGGGCGGGCACGATCTCGTCCGGCCGGGTGACGCGCAGGGCCTTGCAGCCGAGCCCCTCCACCACCGAGACGTGGTCGACGCCGTACTCGTTGATCTCCGGGCAGTTGACGTTCTCGAACGAGAGCTGCACGCAGTAGTCCATGTCGAAGCCGCGCTGGGCCTGGCGGATCAGCCCCAGGTAGGAGTTGTTCACCAGCACGTGGATGTAGGGCAGGTTGAACTGCGCCCCCACGGCCAGCTCTTCGATCATGAACTGGAAGTCGTAGTCGCCGGAGAGCGCCACCACTTCCGCACTGGGGTCGGCCTTGCACACGCCGAGCGCGGCGGGAATGGTCCAACCCAGCGGGCCGGCCTGGCCGCAGTTGATCCAGTGACGCGGCTTGTACACGTGCAGGAACTGAGCGCCGGCGATCTGCGACAGGCCGATGGTGCTGATATAGCGGGTGTTCCTGCCGAAGACCTTGTTCATCTCCTCGTAGACCCGCTGCGGCTTCACCGGCACCTCGTCGAAGTGGGTCTTGCGCAGCAGGGTGCGCTTGCGCTCCTGGCACGATTCGGCCCAGGCGCTGCGATCCTTGAGCGTGCCCGCCGCCTTCCTCTCGCGGGCCAGCTCGACGAACAGCTCGAGCGCCGCCTTGGCGTCGGAAACGATGCCGTAGTCGGGACCGAAGATGCGCCCGATCTGAGTCGGCTCGATGTCGACGTGAACGAATTTCCGTCCCTTGGTGTAGGTCTCGAGGTTGCCGGTGTGGCGGTTGGCCCAGCGGTTGCCGATACCCATCACAAAATCGGATTCGAGCAGCGTGGCGTTGCCATAACGGTGCGAGGTCTGCAGCCCGACCATGCCGGCCATCAGCGGGTGGTCGTCGGCAATGCTGCCCCAGCCCATCAGGGTGGGGATGACCGGCACACCGTTGAGCTCGGCGAACTCCTGGAGCAGCTCGCTGGCGTCGGCATTGATGATGCCGCCGCCGGCGACTATCAACGGCCGCTCGGCCTCGTCGAGCATGGCCATGGCCTTCTCCGCCTGAGCGCGGGAAGCGCGCGGTTTGTAGGCCGGCAGCGGCTCGTAGGTGTCCGGGTCGAACTCGATCTCGCTCATCTGCACGTCGATGGGCAGGTCGATCAGCACCGGTCCCGGCCGCGACGAACGCATCAACTGGAAGGCCTGCTGGAAGGCGCGCGGCACCTGGGCCGGCTCGAGCACGGTGACGGCCCACTTGGTCACCGGCCCGGCGATGGCCTGGATGTCGACGGCCTGGAAGTCCTCCTTGTGCAGCCTGGAGCGAGGCGCCTGGCCGGTGATGCACAGGATCGGGATGGAGTCCGCGCTGGCCGAATAGAGTCCGGTGATCATGTCGGTACCGGCGGGGCCGGAGGTGCCGATGCAAACGCCGATGTTGCCGGCCTGAGTGCGGGTGTAGCCCTCGGCCATGTGCGAGGCGCCCTCGACGTGACGCGCCAGCACGTGATCGATACCGCCGACCTTGCGCAGGGCGGCGTAGAACGGATTGATGGCGGCGCCGGGCACGCCAAAGGCCACGTCGACGCCCTCCTTCCTGAGCACGTGAACGGCGGCTTCTGCTGCGGTCATTCGAGCCATGACGGTTCCTCCCGTGGGTGGCCTTGTTCTTGTGGAGAGTTGTTTTTGGAAAATATTTCTATATATCGAGATTAGAAGCCGCAACCCGCCTCGTCAACACATACTGGAAAATATTTTCATAAATTCATTTAGGCACAAAAAACCCAGGCCAAAACAGCAGCCTGGGTCATTCTTTCCCGTCGGGTCAGAGCGTGATGCGCAGCGCCAGCGGATGCTCGTCGCAGTTGTTGCCCTCACCGCCGCGATCCACCACCAAGAACTCCCCTTCGCGCTCCAGCACCGACTGGATGGCGTGCCAGGTGCCGGCGCGATAGTTCACGCCCTGGCGGCCGTCGGTGACGAAAGCGCGCACCTCGGCCGGGTCGATGCTGTCGCCCGGCGGCGCCACCACGATCACGAAGCGCTCCTCGTGCAGCGGCATGAAGGCCTGGCTGCCCTGGGGGTGACGTTCGAGGAAGTCGAGTTCCAGCGGGATCGACACCGGCTGACTGACGAAGATGCTGATCAGCGCCCTCGCCTGCTCGCCCAGGGTCTCGACCTTGGCCAGGTCGTGGTAGCGCCGGGTGCGTCCGGCGTTGATGTGAAAGTAGTCCGCTGTGCGGGTGTCGATGACGTCACCGAAGGGCGCGAAGGCCTCAGGCGTCAGCGGCTCGGCTTTGAGTTCCAGCATGTTAGCCCCTCGATTCATTCGGCAATCAGCCTATTCATCGGGGCTGATCCGGCGGCAGGCCTGCGAGGAGGCGCTGTGAACCCATCCCTGGGCGCTACTTTTGCCATCCCTGGCAAAAGACCTCCTCTCCGGCCTGCCCCCGGCGCCCCTAACGTCGCTGAGATCGGAAAACTCGGCGACGTTACTGCAAGCCCCCTGCGCCTCAGCGAGTACCCAGCCGCAGCGCCGCGTGACGATTCACGTCCTTATAGAGCAAATAGCGGAACGTCCCCGGCCCCCCGGCGTAGCACGCCTGCGGGCAGAAGGCGCGCAGCCACATGAAATCGCCGGCCTCGACCTCGACCCAGTCCTGATTGAGATGGTAGACCGCCTTGCCCTCGAGCACGTAGAGGCCGTGCTCCATGACGTGGGTTTCGTCGAAGGGGATCACCGCCCCGGGCTGGAAGGTGACGATGTTGACGTGCATGTCGTGGCGTACGTCGTTGGGATCGACGAAGCGGGTGGTGGCCCAGCGCCCCTCGGTGCCCGGCATGGGGTTGGGTTCGAGGTCGTTCTCGTTGACCACGAAGGCCTGCGGTACGTCGATGCCCTCGACGAATTCGTAGGCCTTGCGCACCCAGTGGAAGCGCACCGGCGCATCCGATTCGTTGCGCAGCTGCCAGTGGCAGCCCGGCGGCAGGAAGGCGTAGCCGCCCGGCACCAACTGGTGGCGCTCGCCGGCGATGGTCAGAGTCATCTCTCCTTCTACCACGAACAGCACACCCTCAGCGGCGGGGTCGAGCTCGGGCTTCTCGCTGCCACCACCCGACCCCACTTCCATGATGTACTGGGAGAAGGTCTCGGCGAAGCCAGAGAGCGGACGCGCCAGCACCCACAGCCGGGTCTGCTCCCAGAACGGCAGGTTGCTGGTCACGATGTCGCCCATCACGCCCTTGGGAATGAAGGCGTAGGCCTCGGTGAACACCGCCCGGTCGGAGAGCAATTGGGTCTGGGGCGGATGCCCGCCGTGGGGGGCGTAATAGGTGCGGTTGGTCATGAGCGGCTCCTCATAGGCGAAATCGGCCTAGGCATAGGCCAAAAAAACGTCCTTTCATGACTTGTGAAACTAACGTCTCACAAGTAACGTGTCTAGCAACTTTCGTTTCATTCGACGGCACAAGAGGGCTATCGGCATGTCCTTCCCCCATGCCCACCCGCCGAAGGTTGCAACGGCTCGCAGCGTCCCTGCTTCCGAATCAGGAAGAGAGTTCGTCCAACCCCTGGTAGAGCTCGCTGACTGCATCGATGCGCGCGCGCCCCTGGGCCAGCCGTTGGTGCAGCAGACCGTTGGCCAGCAGGCTGATCAGGCTCATGGCGCTGGCATAGCTGTCGAAGGCCGAGATACTGTCCAGCGAACACTCCAGCCACCAGTCGGTCCGCTCGGCATGACTCGCCGCGGTGGCATCACCGATCAACAGCACCCGGCAGGGCAGTGTCGCGAGGGTCTCCACCAGCTCCTCGAACAATCGCGGACGCCGACGGAAACCAAACAGGATCACCAGATCCTCCGCACCCAAACCGACCAGTTCCTCAGCCAGGGACTGATTGGGCTGAGGCGCGAGGCTCACTTCTGCACGAGCCTGAATCAGTTGCTGGCGGAAATGCATGGCCAGGGGATAGCTGTTGCGAAACCCCACCAGCAGCAGCCGTCGCGCCTGGTCCATTGCCTGCAGGATCGCCTCGAAGGTATGCGGCTCGATGGCACCGAGCGTTCTACGCAGGTTCTCCTGCTCCCGTGCCAGATGACGCTTGAAACGTTCGCCGTCTCCGCTCGCCGCCTGAGCATCGGTGACCAGCGGCATTCCCAGATTGCGCAGCTGGCGAGCATGGTGCTTCACCGCCTGGAAGCTTTCGAAGCCAAGGCGCTTGAACAACCGGCTGACTGTCGATTTCGACACCCCGGTAACCCGCGCCAGATCGGCAGCGCTATATACCGCCAAGTCGTCGAAATGCTCGAGAATGAAGGCCGCAACACGCTGCTCCTGAGCGCTCAGCTCGGCATATTGGGCCGATATTCGCTGACCGATGTGAGGCGTCATGGCCGTCTGATGCGTCCGCAAAAAAGCTCTCCTCTAGCTCGGCCACAGCGCCGAGTGCGCGCCCTCAGGCGTCATTATTCTGTACCCACAATGAGCGGAAGGAATCGCCACCACACTCGGCCTTACCGTCTCCGCCATCTCCCCGCGACGCTCGCTTCTCGAAGCGAAGCAGCGCCGCATCACTATAGCGACATCATCAACAACAACGCGAGGTGCCCCCATGACGAAACCCACTCCCTCAAACAGCCCAACAGGAGCCCAAGGCTCCAGGCGGTCTCATTGGCAGATACCGCATATCTACGTCATTCTCTTCGTATTCATCGCCATGGCAGCCGTTGCGACCTATTTCGTGCCCGCCGGCCAGTACGAGAGAGTGCCCGGACCCGAAGGCCGCACCACCATCGACGCAGAATCGTTCCAATACGTCGAGCAGAACCCGACGAGCCTCGTCGATTTCATGCTGGCGATACCCAATGGCTTGATGAGTGCCGGTGAAGTGGTGTTCTTCACCTTCATGATCGGCGGCATGTTCATGGTGCTGCGCCGTACCGGCATTATCGAAATCGGCGTCGACAAACTCAGCCGACGCTTCGCCAATCAAAGCCTGTTGATGATTCCGGTCTTGATGACGGTCTTCGCTCTGGTCGCGACGATCATCGGTACCCAAGAGCTGGCCCTGGTTTACGTGCCAGTCATTCTGCCGTTGATGATTGCCCTGCGTTTCGATTCGGTAACCGCTGCGGCCGTCGCGCTCTGTGCCACCACCGCTGGGTTCGCTTCGGGTGTGCTCAATCCGATCAATACCGGGCTCGGTCAGCAGCTCTCCGACCTGCCGCTCTACTCCGGCTTCGGCCTGCGAGCGGCCGCCTTTGCCATCATCCTGGGCGCTGCCATCTACTTCGTCATGCGCTATGCGCGCCAGGTTCGCGACAATCCCGAAGCGAGCCTGATGGCAGGCGACGAAACGGAAGAGGAAAAGCGCTCGCTCTATCAACATGCCACCGATGAGGGAGCTCTGACCGCCAACGGTCGCCAGAAACTGGCGGCTCTCGCCACCTTCGCCTTCTTCGGTCTGCTGGTCTACGGCGTGCTGCGTCAGGGCTGGTTCATGATGGAGATGGCCGGACTGTTCATCATCATGGGTATCGTCGTCGGCCTCATCGCCGGCCTGAGCACCACGGCCATCAGCGAAGCCTTCAACAAGGGCTTCCGCGACGTTCTGGTGGGGGCCATGATTGCCGGCGTGGCCCGTGGCGTGGCCGTCGTGCTGGAAGATGGCCAGATCATGGATACCCTGGTCATGGGACTCGGCAGCCTGGTTGGCGAACTGCCGACCATGCTGTCGGCCATCGGCATGTACTTCGCACAGCTTGCCTTCAACTTCGTGGTGCCCTCGGGCAGCGGGCAGGCGCTGGTCACCATGCCCATCATGGCCCCTCTCTCCGATCTGATCGGCGTGACCCGCCAGACTGCAGTGCTGGCCTTCCAGCTCGGTGACGGCATGGGCAACATCCTCTATCCCACTTCCGGCTATTTCATGGCGACTCTCGCCATTGCCGGCGTTCCCTGGCAGAAGTGGGTGAAGTTCTTCTTCCCGCTGTTCTGTCTCTGGGTGGCAATCGCCATCGGCTTCCTGGCTTTCGCACAAGCCATCCAGTGGGCCGGCTGAGCCTCTTCGCTCTACCCACCCACTACCCTGCCAAGCCCTGTCCGACATTGTAGGGCAGGGTCTGGTCATGACAGCCGGCATCCTCACCGGAACCTCAGCATTCATGCCTCAGCGCTCGCCAGATGCTCAGCGCGTCGGCGCCGGATGATGCTCCACCCAATGCCGCGCGATGTCCACCCGACGGGTAACCCAGACCCGGTCATGGGCCTCGATATGATCGAGGAAGCGCTGCAGGGCGCGGAAGCGACCGGGGCGGCCGAGCAGCCGGCAGTGCATGCCCACCGAGAGCATCTTGGGCGACTCCTCGCCCTCCGCGTAGAGCACGTCGAAGGCGTCGCGCAGGTAGGTGAAGAAGTGATCGGCGGTGTTGAAGCCCTGGGGTGCGGCGAAGCGCATGTCGTTGCTGTCCAGGGTGTAGGGCACGATCAGATGGTCGTGCTCGACGCCCTGGCTGTCGGCTTCACGGGTCCAGAATGGCAGATCGTCTCCGTAATAGTCGCTGTCGTAGAGGAAGCCGCCCTCGTCGAGGACCAGCCGCCGAGTATTGGGGCTGTCGCGGCCGGTGTACCAGCCTTGGGGCTTCTCACCGTAGAGGCGTTGGAAGATCTCCATGGCGCGCTGCAGATGCTCGCGCTCGACGTGCTCGGGCATCTCTTGATAGTGAATCCAGCGGTAGCCATGACAGGCGATCTCGTGGCCCAGCTCCTTGAACGCCTGCGCCACCTCCGGGTGACGCTCCAGGGCCATGGCCACGCCGAATACCGTGAGCGGCAAGCCGCGCCGTTCGAACTCCCGCAGGATGCGCCACACGCCGGCCCGTGAGCCGTACTCGTAGATCGACTCCATGCTCAGGTGACGATCGGGATAGGCGGCCGCGCCGATGATCTCGGAGAGAAACTGCTCGGAGCCGGCATCGCCATGCAGCACGCAGTTCTCGCCGCCCTCTTCGTAGTTGAGCACGAACTGCACGGCGATCTTCGCCCGCCCCGGCCAGTTGGCATGGGGTGGGTTACGGCCGTAGCCGATCAGGTCACGGGGGTAATCAATGCTCATCTAGCACCTTCCTCTTTGTTCTGTGTCGCGCAGTTCTATGCCGCTATTCGAATACCGGGCCAGGCGGCGTCGCGAGAAAAATGTATACAGGATAGAAAATAGACTGTATCCAGCAGTGTTGCAACCAAGCATACCGGCCCTCGCAGGCTAGCGCGATGCCCTCGAGTCCAGGGCCGGCAGCGACGGCGCTTCGCGCCAGCAGGCATTGTTCGGGGGTTGGCTTGGTCGGACGCCACCACCATATTTTTGTATACAAAAATCATTCAACTGACAAGTCCACATCATGCGCTTCGAGCCCCCCGGCTATCCGCTTGCTCGATACCGAGACAAACCGCAGGCGAAGCTGGAAAAATTCATTATGTACACAATACAAGTCACATTCGGTACCCAAATTCTCAGGACTCTTCGCTCTCTTAGACCTATGTATAACAGTCAAGCTATCCGGCACTCCTGATCGATTGACCGCCAACCCATTGAGATAAAACAAAAAATCCTCGCAGCCCCTGAGGGTGACAAATTTCTTGCGCTGAAGAGTCGCAGCACCTATTTTGTGTACAAAGATATTTTTTATTGTTCACAAAGAGAGAGACCGCATGCGACTTCGCGTCATCAACCCCAACACCACGGCTGCCATGACCCGAAAGATCGGCGAAGCGGCACAGCGGATCGCCGCTCCCGGCACGACCGTCGTCGCCACTCAGCCCGCCGACGGGCCGGTATCCATCGAGAGTCATTTCGATGAGGCGATCAGCGCCGTGGGCGTGCTGGAAGAGGTGCTGGCGGGAGAGCAGGAAGGTACCGATGCCTATGTGATCGCCTGTTTCGGCGATCCGGGCCTACTGGCGGCTCGTGAGCTGACCCGCGCCCCGGTGATCGGCATCGCCGAGGCGGCCTTCCATGCCGCCAGCCTGATCAGCACCAGATTCTCGGTCGTCACCACCCTATCGCGTACCGGCATCATCGCCGAGCACCTGCTGGAGCAGTACGGCTTTCGCCATCACTGCCGCCGGGTGCGTGCCGCCGAGATACCGGTGCTCGATCTGGAGGAGGATGGCTCAGCGGCTCTGGGTCGCATCATCGACGAGTGCCGCCGCGCCCGCGACGAGGATGGCATCGGTGCCATCGTGCTGGGCTGCGGCGGCATGGCCGACCTGACCCAGCGCATTTCCCAGGAAGTCGGGCTGCCGGTGGTCGAAGGCGTCACGGCTGCCGTGAAGCTGGCCGAGGCGCTCGTTGGGCTGGGCCTCGGCACCAGCAAGCACGGCGACCTGGCCTTCCCGCGCCCCAAACCCTTCACCGGCCGCTTCGAAAGGTATTCGCAGCTTTCCAACGAGCGCTGAAACGCATCACGACTACGCATCACGCTACGCATCAGGATTACGAATCACCGCAACGCACCGCACCTTGAGCACGTCACGCCAAGCCCGCTGGCAGCATTGGGCACAAACACAACAGAGCCATGACCTGCGAGGATAGACTCATGCAAAACAACAACCCGCACAGCACGGCGGCCGCTCCCGCCACTGCCCCGGCATCGCCCACTGCCGGGACGACCGCTGGGGCCACCAAGGCCCCGGGGGCCGAATCGCTCGCCCCTCAGCAAACCCGCATCATGGGACGGACCTCCTACTTTCTGGCCTGGTTCGGCGGCTGTGTCTCCATCGGCACCTTCGCCATGGGCTCCAGCGTGGTCGGCACGCTGAACCTGATCCAGGCGACTCTGGCCATCGCCATCGGCTGCTTCGTGATCGGTATCGCGCTGGCCATCAATGGCGCCGCCGGCTACAAGTACGGCATTCCCTTCATGGTTCAGGCCCGCAGTGCGTTCGGCTTCGCCGGCACGCGCATTCCCGGCCTGGTGCGCGCGGTGCCGGCGGTGGTGTGGTACGGCTTCCAGAGCTGGATCGGCGCCGGCGCCCTGAACATGGTGTCGGCCACCCTGTTCGGCTTCGACAACCTGATCTTCTACTTCATCGCCTTCCAGTTCCTGCAGATCGGCCTGTCGGTGATGGGCTTCCAGGGCATCAAGTGGCTGGAGAACATCGGCAGCGTGTTCATTCTCGCCTCGCTGACCTACATGTTCTACGCCACGGTGCAGCGCTACGGCGACGAGCTCTCGGCCAACCTGCTGACCATGGAAGGCTCGTGGGGCATGCCGTTCTGGGGTGCCACCATGCTGTTCCTCGGCATCTACAGCACCATGATGCTCAACGTCAGCGACTATTCGCGGGAGCACAAGCACGGTACCCGCCCCAGCATCCTGACCACCATCTATGCCATGTCGATCCTGCCCTGCACCCTGTTCATGGGCCTGATCGGCTACATGGTCTCCGAGGCCACCGGCACCGCCGACCCCATCCAGGTGTTCGCCAACGCGGTGGACAACACCCCGCTGCTGATGACCACGCTGCTGTTCATCGCCTTCGCTCAGGTCACCACCAACGTACTCAACAACGTGGTACCGCCGACCTACGTGCTGATGGACGTGTTCAAGCTCAAGTTCGCCACCTCCACGGTGATCGTCGGCCTGCTGGCCTTCGCCACCTTCCCCTGGAAGCTGGTGCAGCCCGAATCCGCCGCCGGCCTGCAGCTCTTCGTGCAGACCTACTCCGCCTTCCTCGGCCCGATCTTCGCCATCCTGGTGGTGGACTACTACCTGATCCGCCGCCGCACACTGGATCTCGGCAAGCTGTATGACGAGACCGGCCCCTATCAGGGCGTCAACTACGCCGCGCTCATCGCCACCCTGGTGGGCATCGCCGCCGCCCTCACCTTCTCCGCCGTCTCCTGGTACGCCAGCCTGATCCCGGCCGGCCTGACCTACTACCTGCTGATGAAGCACTGGGCACCCTGCCAGCGCTTCCGCCAGTGAAGCATCGGCAAGATAGCTGGCCGGCAAGGTAATGGCCCACTACCAGAAAAAAGTGGGATCGACCCGGCAAGCGGTCTCACGCTGGCCACAACGCAAGCCGCCGGACGCCCTTGGGCGTCCGGCGGCTTGGTTATCCGGCATGTGTCGCGTCGATATCAGCGTCGGCCGAACAGGTTGCGCTGCACCTCCAGCAGGTGCTCTTCTAGCAAGCCCCTCGCCGTGTCTTCGTCGCGGTCGCGCAGCGCGGCCACGATGGCGCGATGCTGCATCTCGTAGCGCTCACGCCGCTCCGGCGTCAGCGAGATCCGCTTGAGCCGCCCCCACTCCCCCTCTTCACGCACCACGTTGGTCAGCTCCAGGATACGCAGGAAGAAGTTGTTGTGCGTGGCTTCGGCAAAGGCCTGGTGCAAGGCGCCATCCCAGTGCTCGAACTCCTCGATGCTGCCGGCCGCCTCGGAGCGCACCAGGCACTCTTCCATTCGCTCGAAGTCGGCGGCCGTGGCGAAACGCACGATGAGCGAAACCATCTGCGGTTCGATCAGCAGGCGGGCGTCCATCAACTGAGCCGGGCTGACCTGCCCAGCCATGCCGCCCGGCTCGGCCAAGCCGGGAGCTTTGGTCGCAGAGCCGGGCTGCGCTTCCCCTTCCGCCACGAAGGTACCGCTCCCCACCACCTGAGTGATCAACCCCAGGGACTTGAAGTGGCCCAGCACTCTGCGTACCGCGCCGCGTGAAGCCCCGAAGCGCTCGCTCAGTTCACGCTCGGTAGGCAAGCGGTGACCGGGGGGAAAACGTCCGCTGGCGATCTCCGCTTGTACATAGCGTGCCAGGGCTCGGGCGCCATCGGAGCGGATGCCGCTCTCGGCCAGGGACTCCTGGAAATCGCTGTCATCGGCGGTACTCACGGGCCTATCGGTCACTTGGCTTCCTTTTCACATCAACCATTACGGGTCCAATTCCTGCTGAATCTAGTCCATTTGGTACATCATGGCAAAACTTGGGCCTGGCACAGTACTTAAAACATCCTGAAAACGCCCTTGAAAGAGTACCAATTGCCTTCTAGGCTCGTTCATTACGGAACCAAACCAGAACCAAGGAGAGCCAATTCACATGAAATTCGCCACTCTGCGGCCGGCGGCCGGCCAGCCCACTCTCGTCGCCCTGATCGACGCCACGGGCCAGCGCTACTGGTCGTTGAGCGCACTGCTTCCCGGTTTTCAGGGCGACATGCAGCAGCTGATTCGCGACTGGTCCGAGCTGGGCGACCGCATCGCCCCCAAGGGCGAAGGCCAGCCTCTCGACGGTACACGCCTCGAAGCTCCGCTTCACCCGCATCGCAACATGTTCTGCGTCGGCAAGAACTACTTCGAGCATGCCGAGGAGTTCAGCAGCTCCGGCTACGACAGCAGTACCACCGCCGACGACGTGGTACCCAAGCACCCCATCGTCTTCACCAAGGCCTGGAACACCCTGATCGCCCATGGCGATGAGATTCCACGCCATGCCGGGGTCACCGAGCAGCTCGACTACGAGGCGGAGTTCGCCGTCATCATCGGCAAGGGCGGCCGCGGCATCAAGAAGGCCGACGCTTACGATCACGTCTGGGGTTACACCATCGCCAACGACGTCACCGCCCGCGATCTGCAGCAGCGCCACAAGCAGTGGCACCTCGGCAAGTCGCTCGATGGCCTTTGCCCCATGGGGCCGTGGCTCGTCACTGCCAACGAGATGGACCGCGACGCCGCCACGATCAAGTGCTGGGTCAATGGCGAACTGCGTCAGGACGCTCGCCTCGACCAGCTGATCTTCGACGTGCCGACGCTGATCGAGACCATCTCGGCCGGCATCGCGCTCGAGCCCGGCGACGTGATCCTGACCGGCACGCCGGTGGGCGTCGGCATCGGCTTCACCCCGCCCAGATTCCTGCAGACCGGCGACGTCGTGCGTATCGAGGTCGCAGGCCTGGGCATACTGGAAAACCGGGTCGGTCCCTGACCGGCCTGAACGCGTCGATCCCAGGTTCATAGCGCGCGCATCGCGCGCCACAACAATACCAGGAGCACGCCATGATCCTTCCCGATATTCCACTCAAGTCCCTCTCCGCCGCCGTGCTGGTCGCTGCCGGGGGAATCGCCGCGGCTCCCGCCATGGCCGATGACTTCTACGCCGGCAAGACCATCGAGATGGTGGTGCCGTTCGGCGAGGGCGGCGCCACCTACGTGGCGGCCAAGTTCCTCGAACCCTTCCTCGAGAAGCATCTGCCGGGCAACCCGCAGGTCAACGTACGCACCCGCCCCGGCGGCGGTTCGATCCTCGGGGCCAACTGGTTCCAGCAGAATGCCGAGCCCGACGGCGAGACGATCCTGTTCACCACCTCTTCCACCTCGAACCCCTACGTGCTGGGCATGGAAGAGGTGGAGTACGACCTGGCCGCGATGAGACCGGCCTACAGCCTGCCCTTCGGCGCCGTGATCTACGTCTCGCCGCGCACCGGCATCGAGACGCCGGCCGACCTGCACTCGCCGGACATGCCGCTGATCTACGGCGGTATCGCCGCTGCCGCCAGCGACCTGCCCGTGCTGCTGGCCTTCGAGTTGCTCGACCTCGACCTGCGCGCGGTGCTCGGCTTCGACGGCCGCGGTCCGGCCCGCCTGGCCTTCGAGCGCGGGGAAACCAACATCGACTTCCAGTTCACCCCGGCCTACATGTCGCAGGTGGTGGACATGATCGAAGCGGGCTCCGCGGTGCCGATCATGACCGGCGGCTCGGTGGGCGACGACGGCGTGCTGAGCGCCCGCGATCTGGCCTTCCCCGACTACCCCTCGGTCTACGAAGTCTACGAGGAGCTTCACGGCGAGCCGCCTTCCGGCGTGGAGTGGGACGCCTTCCAGGCCATCGGCGCCACCACCTTCAACTTCGGCCTCACCGCCTATCTGCCGGAAGGCACGCCGGACGAGGTCATCGAGATCTTCGAGGAGACCATCGCGGCGATCAACGACGACCCGGAGTACCAGGAGCAGAGCCAGGATGCCATCGGCGGCTACGACCTGCTGCCGGCATCGGCGGTCACCGATTCGCTGAGCGAAGCCCTGCAACCCTCCGATGAAGTGCGCGACTACCTGCGCACCCTGCTCAACGAGAAGTACGACGTCGAGCTGTAGGCTCGGTACCGATGCGGCCAGCCCTCGGCGGCTGGCCGCATTCGATGATCCCGCATAGGAATCGCAACGTGCTCGAGAATATCGTTTCGGCTCTGGACATCCTGTTCCAGCCCGCGCGGCTGCTGGCGCTCTTCGCCGGCATGCTGGCCGGGATGGTCTTCGGCATGCTGCCGGGGCTGGGTGGCGTGGCCGCCGTTTCCATCCTGCTGCCGTTCATCTACCTGATGGACGGCTACGCCGGCCTGGCCATGCTGCTCGGCGCCATTTCGGTGATCTACACCTCGGACACCATCACCTCGGTGCTGCTCGGCGCACCCGGCTCCCCGGCCTCGGCGCCCACCGCCATCGAGGGCCACGCGCTGGCCAAGCAGGGCAAGGCAGCGCTGGCGCTCGGGGTCGGCTTCCTGGCCTCCATGGTCGGCGGGCTGTTCGGCGCACTGATTCTCTCCGTCGCCATTCCCATAGCCGGCCCGCTGGTGCTTGCCCTGGGCACGCCGGAGCTGTTCATGTTCGCCCTGGTAGGGCTGTGCTTCGCCGCCAGCATGGTCGGCAGGGACATCACCCTGGGGCTGGCTGCCGCCTGCTTCGGCATTCTGCTGGGCGTGGTCGGCGCCGCACCGGCGGCCGCCAACTACCGCTTCATCTTCGGTCAGTCCTACCTGATGGATGGCCTGTCGCTACCCATCGTGGCGCTGGGGCTGTTCGCCGTGGCCGAGCTGATCAGCATGGTCGCCTCGGGTGGCGGCATCGCCGGCAAGCCCATGGCCCTGGGCAAGTGGGGCGAGAGCTTTCGCGAGTTCTGGCGTAACCGCTGGCTGGTCTGTCGTGCTTCGGTGATCGGCATCTTCGGCGGCTTCGTCCCGGCGGTGGGCGCCAGCGCCTCCACCTGGATCGCCTACGGCCACGCCATGAGTACTACCAAGGACAAGCGACGCTTCGGCAAGGGCGAGATTCGCGGCGTGGCCAGCGCCGAAGGAGCCAACAACGCCACGGTGATCTCGGACCTGGTGCCCACCATGCTGTTCAGCGTGCCGGGTGGGCCCGCTGCAGCCATCTTCCTCGGCGCGCTGTTCTCGTTCGGCTTCTATCCCGGCCCGCGTATGGTCAGCGAATCGCCAGACCTGATGTACATGATCGTGTGGAGCGTGGCGCTGGCCTCGGTACTGGGGGCCGCCATCTGCTTCGCCGTGACGCCCTACATCGCCCGGCTGACCCGGGTTAACTTCGCCCTGATCGCCGCCCCGCTGCTGTTGATCATGGTGGCCGGCGCCTACCAGGGCACCCAGACCTTCGGCGACATTCTCGCCCTGCTGATACTCGGCGTACTCGGCTGGCTGATGAAGAATGCCGGCATTCCGCGGGCACCCGTGCTGGTCGGCTTCGTGCTGGCCACCCCCATGGAGCAGTACTTCTGGTTGACCACCCAGATTCACGGCTTCACCTGGCTGACTCGCCCCGGCGTATTGATCATCGCCTCGCTGATCGCCATTCCCCTGGTGCTGAACACGGTGCGCTGGCTGCGCCGACGCCGCACCGCCACGCCCCAGACAGAGACCGCCGTACACGGCGAGGAACTCCCGAGCTACGACAGCGGCATCGTGCTGTTCACTGCACTGCTGATGGTAGCGGCCTTCGGCTATGCGCTGGTGGAGATGCTCGGCTTTCGCCCCAACGCCCGGCTGATGCCGAGTCTGGGCATCGTGCCCGGTCTGCTGTTGAGCCTCTACGTACTGGGCCGTCAGCTGTTCCGCATTCACCGCCAGGGACGCGTCGCCAACCTCGCCAGCCGTCGCGAGCTCCCGATCCTGGGCGGCATCCTGAGCTATGGCCTGGCCATGTGGCTGATCGGCTTCAATCTTGCCACGCCGCTGCTGCTGGGCTGGCTGCTGCTCGGCTGCGCGCGGATGCGCTGGTACGCCGCCCTGCTCTACGGGCTGGCGGTGTACGCCATCGCCCAGGGCATGTTCACGCTGATGCGCCTGACGCCACCGCGGGGCACGCTGTTGGACCTGCCCATGCCTTGGTGACAAGCCATCAGCTCGCCGTTTTCTCGAGCCGCCAGCAGGCCGCTCGATGGCCGCTGCCCAGCTCACTCATGGCAGGCAGGGACTGCGTGCATATCTCGTCGGCATGAGGGCAGCGCGGGGCGAAGGCACAGCCGGGCGGTGGGGCCGACATGTCCGGCGGTGCCCCGGGTATGGCGCTGAGACGCTGCCCGCGCAGCTCGCCGGAGGCGCGCGAGTGCATCAGACCCAGGGTATAGGGGTGGCGCGGCTGGGCGATGACGGTGTCGACGGCGCCGGTTTCCACCAGCCGCCCGGCGTACATCACGGCAATGCGATCCGATATCTCGTTGGCCACGCCCATGTCGTGGGTCACGAAGATCACCGACATACCCAGCTCCCGCTGCAGCTCCCGAAGCAGCAGCAGGATCTGGATCTGCACCGTGGCATCCAGCGCGGTGGTCGGCTCGTCGGCCAGCAGCAGCTTGGGCCGGCACGACAGGGCCAGGGCGATCATCGCGCGCTGGCTCATGCCGCCGGAGAGTTCGTGAGGGTAGTTGGCGAGCCGCCGCTTGGCCGAGGGAATGCGCACCCGGTCGAACAGCTCCAGGGCACGCGCCAGCCCCTCGCGCCGGCTCACGCCTTCGTGGCGACATACGGTCTCGGCGATCTGATCGCCCACGCTGAACACCGGGTCGAACGCCAGCATCGGCTCCTGGAAGATCATCGCCGCCGTGCGACCGCGAAAGCGGGACAGCTCACGCCGCGACATGGCCAGCACGTCCTGACCGTCGACGCGAACGCTCCCCGTCAGGCGCGTCTTGCGCTCCGGCAGCAGGCGCATGAGGCTGCGCAGCGTAACGCTCTTGCCCGAGCCGCTCTCGCCCAGAATGGTCAGCACTTCGCCGCGAGCCAGGGTCAGGTCGACCCCGTTGACCGCCTGCACCTGACGCCGGGGCGTGCCGAAGTGCACGTGCAGGTCACGAATCTCAACCAGGAGCTCGGCGGGTGCTGCCATCGGCACCTGAACGGCCGTTCGGGTCATGACATCGGATTTCATCGAACGCTCTCCTCGACGCTGGGCTGCGGGCTCGACACCGTGGCTTGAACCTCGTCGGCGCGGTGACAGGCCGACAGGTGCCCGCCGCCCGGCAGCGCCGCAAGCTCGGGTTCGGTGCCACGGCAGAGATCCACGGCCAGGGGGCAGCGCGGACAGAACCGGCAGCCCGGCGGCAGGTCGATGGGATTGGGGGGATCGCCGGCCAGCGGCGCCGTCTGGGTGCGCCGCCCCGGTTCCAGCGACGGCATGGCCGACATCAGTGCCCGGGTGTAGGGATGGGCCGGGGCGCGGTAGAGCGCCTCGCTGTCACCCACCTCGGCCACCTTGCCCAGGTACATCACCATGACCCGGTCGCTGATGTAGCGCACCACGTTGAGATCGTGGGAGATGAACAGGTAGGTCAGCCCGTACTCCTGCTTGAGATCGCCGAGCAGATTGAGCACCTGGGCTTCCACCGACTTGTCCAGCGCCGACACCGCCTCGTCGAGAATCAGCAGGCGCGGCTCGAGCGCCAGCGCCCGGGCGATGTTGACCCGCTGGCGCTGGCCGCCGGAGAGCTCGTGGGGATAACGCTGCGCGAAGCGCTCCGGCAGCAGGCCTACCTGATCGAGCAGCCGTCGGGCGCGCTGGCGCGACTCACGCCGCCCGACGCCGTGCACCTGCGGGCCGAAGGCAATCGACTCCTCGATGGTCATGCGCGGGTTGAGCGAGGCGTAGGAGTTCTGGAACACCATCTGCATCTGGCGGCGCATCTCGCGCAGCGACAGGCCGCCCCGCGTGCCGACCGGGTCGCCGTCGAAGATCACCTCGCCGCCGTCCGGCTGCAGCAGATGCATCAGCAGGCGCGCGGTGGTCGACTTGCCGCAGCCCGACTCGCCGACGATACCGAGGGTCTCGCCCTTGCGCACCTCGAAGTCGATGCCGTCCACCGCATGCACACGGCTCAGCGGCCGCCCCAGCAGGTCCCGCTTGATCACGAAGTGCTTGCGCAGCCCCTTGACCCGCAGCAGCGGCTGGGCCTTGCCGCCGCGGTCGCGGGGATCGCTCGTCACCATCGGCGCGGCATTCATGCTGTCGTCTTTCCTGGCTTGATGACTCATAGCTTGGTGACTCATAGCTTGACGTCCATGGCAGAGCGCAGCCCGTCGCTGAGCATGTTGAAGCAGATCGACACGGTGAAGATCATCATGCCGGGCAGCACCGTCACCCACGGATTGACGTAGATCGCATCGCGCATGGTGTTGAGCATCAGTCCCCACTCCGGCATCGGCGGGCGCGCACCGAGACCGAGGAAGGAGAGCCCCGAGGCAAGGATCATGCTGACGCTGATCAGCGAGGTCGCGTAGACGAAGATCGGCCCCAGCACGTTGCCCAGCACGTGACGCCGAATGATGGTCAGGCTGCGTGCGCCGCTGGCTCGCGCCGCTTCGATGTAGTCGACGTTGCGCACCTGGGTGGTCACGCTCTCGGCGACCCGGGCGATGGGCGGGATGAACACCACCGTGAGCGAGAACAGCGAGTTGACCAGCCCAGCCCCCAGGGCGCCGGCCAGGGCGATGGCCAGCAGCACGGCGGGAAAGGCGTAGAACACGTCGATCACGCGCATGATCACGGTATTGGTACGCCCACCGACGAAGCCGGCGACGATGCCGATGGCGCTGCCGATGACGAAGGCGTTGATCACCGGCATCACGCCGATCAGCAGCGACAGCCGCGCACCGTGGATCAAGCGCGACAGCACGTCGCGCCCCAGCTCGTCGCTGCCCAATGGGAATCCCGGTGAGCCGATGGGCTGAAGGCGGTGCAGCATGCTGGTGCTGTAAGGACTCTGCGGCGCCAGCCAGGGGGCGAAGATCGCCATCAGCACGATGGCCAGCAGGATCAGGCCGGCGACCATGGCCACCGGGTCGCGCCGCAAGCGGGCGAATACGCTGCGCCAGTAGCCAGGCTCCGCGGGGGGTGCCGCCATGGGCGACACGGCGGTATCGAGAGTGAGCGACATGGGCGTGTCTCCTTGCGATCAGCTGCGCTGAATGCGCGGGTCCAGCCTGGCCTGGGCCAGATCGACGATGAGGTTGAGCAGCACGAAGAACAGCGCCAGCACCAGGATGGTCCCCTGCAGGATCGGCAGGTCGCGCTGGAAAATGGCGTTGTTGAGCAGAAGCCCCGTGCCCGGCCAGGAGAACACCGTCTCCACCAGGATCGAGCCGCCCAGCAGGTAGCCCAGCTGCAGCCCCATCACCGCCAGCGCCGTGGGCGCCACGTTCTTGACCACGTGCAGGAACACGCGCTTCTCGGCCAGCCCCTTGGCCCGCAGCGCCTCGACGAACTCATGGGCCAGGATCTCGGCCACCATGGCGCGCACGGTGCGGGTCACCACCCCCATGGGGATCACCGACAGGGTCACGGCCGGCAGGATCAAGTGGCGCAGGTAGGCCCACTCGAAGGCCCAGTCGTTCGAACTTCCCGGCCCCGCCCCGGAGGAGGGCAGCCAGTTGAGCTCCACCGAGAACACGATCACCAGCAGCATGCCCAGCCAGTAATGGGGCACGCTGACCCCACCCACGGCGAAGCCGGTGACGAGGCGGTCAAGCAGCGAACCCTGCCAGTAGCCGGCCAACAGGCCGAAGGTGCACCCCAGGGTGAAGCCGATCAGCGAGGCCGCCAGCGCCAGCAGCAGGGTGTTCTTGAGCGCGGCGAACACCTCCGTGGTAACCGCCCGCCCGTTGGCCGCCGACAGCCCCAGGTCGCCCTGCAACGCACGACTCACCCACAGGGCAAACTGCTCGGGCAGCGGACGATCGAAGCCGTAGGCGCGCTCCACCATGGCCACCACCTCACGCGGGGCATCGGCGGACACCACCGCATCCATAGGATCGCCAGGCGAAAGGTGCACCAGCGAGAAGCAGAAGAAGCTCACCGCCAGGGTGATCGGCACCACATAGAGAATGCGCTTGAGGAAATAGGTACTCATCTTGCCTCCAGGCCGGCGGCGGCAGGCAAACCCTCACCTGCCGCCGCTGCGACTCACTCCTCGATGTAGACCGGGGTCAGGTCCTGGAACCAGTTCTTGGCCTGGACGAAGCCCTTGACCCGCGGCTGCATGGCGCGGGGGCCCACGTCATGGGCCACCCACAGCCAAGCGGCGTCGTCGACCATGCGGGTGTGGAACTCGGCCAGGATGGCGTCCTGCGCCTCCTGATCGAAGGTCACCCGTGCCTCATCGAGTAGGCGGTCGTACTCGGGGTTGTCCATGTAGCCCCAGTTGAAGCCGTTGGGCGGCGCCATGCTCGAATGCATGAAGCGATAGAAGGCGGCGAACGGATCGAGCCAGCCGAAGGTGATGTTGGTGGCATGGGCGCCGCGGCTGCTCGGGTCTTCCGCGCCGCGCCGCCAGTTGGGGAACAGCGACTCCCAGTCGAGCACCTCGAAGTCGAGGGCGATGCCGACCTCGGCCAGGTTCTGCTGGATGTACTCGTTCATGGCCAGGGGCTGCATCTGGCCGGAACCGGAGGTGGAGATCAGCACCTTGATCTCCACCGGGTTGTCCGGGCCATAGCCGCTCTCCGCCAGCAGGCGCATGGCCTCCTCCGGGTCGTAGCGGGTCTCGAACTCGGGCTCGCCGTACCAGGGGTGATCCGGCGTGACGATACCCGCCGCGGGCACCATCAGACCGCCCAGCAGGGCCTCGAGTCCCTCCCGGTCCACCGCCAGGTTGGCCGCCTTGCGCACGTTGATGTCACGCCACGGGCTGCCCTCGAGCATGGAGAACTGGTAGGGCCAGGTGTGCGGATAGGGGTTGCTGGTGATGGTCATGCCCCGGGATTGCATGCGCGGAATCGCGTCGGGTGCCGGGGTCTCGATCCAGTCGACCTGGTCCGACAGCAGCGCCGAGGTGCGGGTGCTCGACTCGGGCATGGGGATCAGCTCGATACGCTCGATGCGCGGTACGCGGTCGGCGTCCCAGTAATCGGCGTTGGGTTCGAGCACGGCCCGCTCCCGCGGCACCAGACGCGTCAACCGGAACGGCCCGGTACCGGAAGGCTCGCGGGCGAAGGCATCCCAGTCGCCGTCGAGCGCCTCCCACTGCGCCGGGCTCGAGAACAGCAGGAAGGTGAGCTGATACGGGAACCAGGCGTCCGGCTCCCGCGTGGTGAAGCGGATGGTATGGTCGTCGACTTTCTCGTACTGGTCCATGGCCGGAATTCGGCCGCGCACGTTGCCCGCCTGACGAGCGTCGAACTGCGGCGAGTCCTCATCGTAGACTTTGTCGAGGTTCCAGATCGCGGCGTCGGCGTTCCACTCGCTGCCATCATGGAAACTCACGCCCTGGCGCAGGGTGAAGGTCCACACCCGCGTGTCCTCCTCGTCGACCTCCCAGGACTCGGCCAGGCCGGGGGTCAAGCCGCTGATCTCATCGGCAGACGAAAGATCCCAGTTGATGAGCGCGTCGTAGACCGTATAGCCCAGGAAGCGATAACCCTCAAAGCCGCTATCGGGCTGGCCGGTGGTCAACGGAATGTCCGAGGCGGTCATGGCGATGCGCAGCACCTGACCGTCGGCCATGGCCGGCATGGAGAGTACCGTCAGACTGACGGTGACCGCTGCCGCACGGCGAGCCTGGCGCAGGGCTGCTGCGATTTTTTTGTATACCATTTTTCACGCTCCCCCTCTTCTTGGTCGAAATGCCGGGCATCGTCGATGCTCAGCTCCTCCTGACCAATGCAATTACGAGGCCAAAGGAAGCGATATTCGCGCAAGAATGCGAAGAGACGCGTGAATCAAAAATACAAGCTACTGAAATTTAGTATACAAACATGGTGATGGAAATTTTCCGCTCGTTCGGGAGAACACGGCAAAACACCGTGCTGCGATCAAGCACGGTGCTGACAGGCAAGGAATGAGAGCATAGGAGCGCACCGAGTCGGTGCAGGCAAAATAACGAGACGCACCGGCAACGTGCATCAAAGATTGAATATCTGGTGCAGGTCGGGTGCCTCCTGCTCCTCCTCGACGATGGACAGCGAGGCCGCGATGGCCTTCAAGTGGCGTCCCATGAAGGCGGTAGCCCGCTCGCCATCGCCCGCTTCGAGAAAGCCGATGAGATCGTCGTGGTCGTGGGACTCGCAGCCCAGGTGGCCGGAGCTGCCGTAGACGGCGAGAATCAAGGAAGAGCGCGAGCATAGCTGGCCGACGAAGGCCGCCAGGGTGGCATTGCCCGACAGCTGGGCCAGACGCTCGTGGAAGGCGGCGGAGAGCTTGATCGCGCGGCTCTGCTCGCCCGACTTGAGCGCCTCGCGCTCACGCCGGGCCATGTCGCGCAGTTCGCGCACGTCGTCGGGTTTGATGCGACGGGCGACCTCCGGCATCAGACCGCACTCCACCATCTGACGGGCATCGAACACGTCCTTGGCTTCCTCGGCGGTGGGCCGGGTGACGCTGGCACCGCGACGTGGCGTGAGGGTCACCAGCTGCTCCAGGGCCAGGCGCTGGAGAATCTTGCGCACTCCGGTACGGCTGATGCCGAACACCTCGGCCAGGGCATCCTCGCGCAGGCGCGCTCCGGGCTTCAGGCGGTGCTCGATGATGGCATCGCTGATGGTGCGATAGATCGCCTCGTGGCGCTCCGCCCCGTCGCCGTTCTTGCCCAGGCGCCGAGGTTTGGCCCCGCCCGGCTCGCCGGCATCGGTCACGCCCTGCCGCTGGTTCATGATCACCCTCCTCGCAGCCCATTCTTGGTTGCCATTGTATACGTATCTTCCTGGAAGTATCGAACCGACGGCAACGCCCCCGGCACCGCAAGCGAGCGGCCCGGGGGCGCACACGGGTAGCGCTCAGAGCTACTCCGACCAGGCGGCGATCACCTCGCGCTCCTCGTCGGTCATCCCGGTCATGTTCCCGAGCGGCATGTACTTGCTGGCCACCACCTGCTGGATCTGGTTCTTCTGGCGCAGGATCTGGTCCCAGTTGTCATAGGCCACGCCGGCCGGGGGTGAGGCAAAGCCGGGCTGCGTCGGCTCCCGCGAATGGCAGGCGACACAGTGCTGGTCGATCATGGCATGCACCTCCTCCTGGCTGGGCGCTTCGGCCGTACCGTTGGCGGCAGTGGTCGCCCCACCCGGCATCGCCAGCCAGAACGCCACCAGGATCAGCGCCGTCCCGGCCGCCGGATAGGCCGGCTGGATCTTGCCCGCATGCATCAGCACGAAGAACTGGCGAATCAGCGCGCCGGCGAAAATGAACAGCGCCATCAGCACCCAGGCGTATTCGTGGTTGTACACGAAGGAGTAGTGGTTGCTGATCATCAGCAGCACCACCGGCAGGGTGAAGTAGGTGTTATGTACCGAACGCTGCTTGCCGCGCTTCCCGTCGAGCGGATTGGGCTGCTCGCCGGCCTTCATCGCGTTGACCATTCGCCGTTGGCCGGGAATGATCCAGAAGAAAACATTGGCCGACATGGCAGTGGCCATCACCGCCCCGGTCAGCAGGAAGGCCGCGCGGCCGGAGAACATCTGCACGCTGAGATAGGCCACCACGATCATCAGCACGGCGACCGCCAGGCTGAGGATACCGTCCCGCTCCATGTTGGGGCTGATGCGCTTGCACATCTCGTTGTAGACCACCCAACCCGCCAGCAGGAACGCCAGCGCCAGCACGTTGGCCTGCCAGCCGCTCATGTTGGCGGCCCACTCCCAGCTGCTTTCGGGATTGACCAGATAGAAACCGGGATTGGTCATGTACATCAGCACGAACAGGGCGAAGCCCGACAGCCAGGTGGTGTAGGACTTCCAGAACGACCAGTGCAGGTCCTCGGGCAGCTTGGCGGGCGCCGTGGCATATTTCTGGTTGTGGTAGAAACCGCCGCCATGCACGGCCCACATTTCGCCGAAGACGCCCTTCTCACGGTCCTCGGCGGCCTTGGGCTTGCGCAGGCCGTTGTCCAGCATGACGAAATAGATCGACTCGCCGATCCAGGCGATGGCCGCGATGACGTGCAGCCAGCGCAGCATGAAATTGACGAATTCGAGTAGGTAAGCTTGCATCTGAGGGATCTCGGTCGGTGTTGTTGTTCAGTGGCCCGGGGCCAGCGCAGCCTGTCGTTAACTACCGCGGTAAGTGGAATAACCGTATGGCGAAAGCAACAGCGGCACATGATAGTGCTGAGATGCATCGGCCACGCCGAAGCGCAGCGGGATGACATCCAGGAAGCGCGGCTCGTCGGCCTGAATGCCCTGCTGACGCAGGTAGTCGCCAGCGTGGAAGACCAGCTCGTATTCGCCGGCCTGGAAGTCGTCGCCCTCGAGAATGGGCGCATCGCAGCGGCCGTCGTCGTTGGTGGTGACCGTCTTGAGCGGCGTACGCCCGCTGCCCGAGAGCCGAAAGACCTCGATACGGATGCCCTCGCCGGGGCGGCCCTGGGCGGTGTCCAGAACGTGGGTGGTGAGTCGTCCCATTGCATTACTCCCTTTTCGTTGGCCCGAGAGTCGTGGAGCGGGTCCGGGCTGGTCAGTGCTGGGCGGGCCCAAGGACCGCCATCGTCATGAGGACAGTTTTAGCTCTTTTGGTAGTACATTTCAAAATTTTTTTGTATACACTTTCACAGGACACCGCTCGACAAGGGAAATGCTGAACAAATCGATGAGCGAGATGAAGTGTTTCCCAAGCATCCTGACTACGGAGACCACCATGACAGACACCATCCTGGAACCACGCCCCAGCACGCTGACACGCGACGAGTTCGTCTCCCGCTTCGGCGACATCTACGAACACTCGCCCTGGGTGGCGGAGCTGACTTGGGAGCGCGGGCTTACCTCGGACCAGGACACGCCGGCCGGCCTGGCGGAAGCCATGGGGCAAACGTTGCGCGAGGCTTCCGTAGAACGCCAACTGGAAGTCATCCGTGCCCACCCCGACCTGGCGGGCAAGGCCGCCATTGCCGGGGAGCTGACGGACGACTCGACCCGTGAGCAGGCCGGCGCCGGGCTGGACCAGTGCACGCCGGAAGAGATGGAACGCTTCGAGCGGTTCAACGGCGCCTACAAGGAGAAGTTCGGCTTTCCCTTCATCATGGCCGTGAAGGGCAGCAACCGACATGCCATTCTCGCCGCCTTCGAGACCCGCCTGGAGAACACGCCCGCCGAAGAGCGGCGCACCGCCGTCGAACAGATCAACCGCATCGCCCGCTTCCGCCTGGACGACCGCGCGTCACGGCCGTGAGCGCCATGACAGCGCCGGCCCGTTCGGCGCTGTCTCTCTCCCTCCTCTCTTCCCTCCCTTTTTCTCCGCTTTCCCCGCCCCTGTTCCTTCTCTTTCTTCTTGCTCCTTGTTTTCCAGCCATGAAAACATGACCAAACGGTCAAAATAATGAGCGCAATTCATTGTTTTGACAGACATTTGCTTCTTCGTAGACAAAAATAACTTCAAATTGTCTTTTAAAGATCTATCGATTGTGTACATTAATTTCGGAATGTGGTGCACAGATGTGTACCACTCAGACAACAACAACCCGAGAGCCTGACCATGACCGATGCTGGACCCTCTCCTCAGCCAACCAAGCCCTCTCGCACCGTCAATCAGAACCCGGATGCCATGCCGCCGCTGGGCAAGGCGATTCCGCTGGGCATCCAACACATCATGGCGATGTTCGCCGGCAACGTGACGCCGCCGATCATCATCGCCGGCGTGATCGGCGCCACCACCGGCGAGCAGATCTTTCTCATTCAGGTCGCCCTGTTCGTGGCGGGGATCGCCACCCTGATCCAGACCATCGGCATGGGCCCCATCGGCGCCCGCCTGCCCATCGTGCAGGGCACCAGTTTCGGCTTCCTGCCGGTGGCGCTGCCCCTGGCCGGCACCTTCGGCCTACCCGCCGTGCTGGGCGCCTCCCTGGTGGCCGGCTTCCTGCAGGTGGGGTTGGGGGCCTTTCTGAAGAAGATTCGCCACTGGTTCTCGCCGGTGGTGACCGGCATCGTGGTGCTGCTGATCGGCATCACCCTGATGCCGGTGGGCCTCAACTATGCCGCTGGCGGTGTCGGCGCCGATGACTTCGCCTCACCCACCAACCTGGGTCTGGCGCTTTTCGTGCTGGTGGTGACCATCGTCGTTCACCAGTTCGGCCGCGGCTTCCTCAAGGCCGCTTCCATCCTGGTGGGTCTGGTGAGCGGCTACCTGGTGGCCATCGCGCTGGGCATGGTCGACTTCTCCAGCGTCGCCAATGCCGCCTGGTTCTCCATTCCCAGGCCGTTGCAGTACGGCATGGAGTTTCAGCTGACCGCGATCATCGGCATGACCCTGATCATGTTCGTGGTGGGCCTGGAAACCATCGGCAACATCTCCGCCATCACCATCGGCGGCGCCGGTCGTCAGGCCAAGGACCGCGAACTCTCCGGCGGCGTGATGGCCGATGGCGTGGCCACCTCCTTCGCCGCGGTGTTCAACACGCTGCCCAACACCGCCTACGCCCAGAACGTGGGCTTGATCACCTTGACCGGAGTGGTCAGCCGTCACGTGGTGACCATTGGCGGCATCCTGCTGATCTGCATGGGCCTGTTCCCCAAGCTGGGCGGCCTGGTCGCGGCCATGCCCCATGCCGTGCTGGGCGGCGCCGGGGTGGTGATGTTCGGCATGATCGCCTCGGCGGGACTCAAGATCATCCAGGAGTGCGAGCTCAACCAGCGCGCCATGCTGATCATCGCCGTGGCCATGAGTCTGGGCATCGGCCTGCCGGCGGTGGAAGCCATCGCCGAGACCATGCCCGGCCAGGCCGGCCTGCTGCTGAAGTCGGGCCTGGTCCCGGCGGCACTCGCCGCGCTGTTGCTGGACGCCGTGCTGCCGGGCAAGCCGCAGCGAAAAGCGCCTGAGGAAGTCACAGCCAAAGGCGAAGAGGCAAGCTCCACCCCCTGAACGAAGGGGTCGGTCAGACAGGTTCCGACCGGCCCTACCCACCCGTGCCCCTCCGCACTTCTCCTGCCGCCGCGCCCGACCGATGGGCAGGTGGCATCTACACTGGTGACACCACCACCAATGCGGAGGATGCGACATGTTTCGTGACCGCCTGGACGCCGCCGAGCATCTCGCCGAGCGACTCTCCCATCTCAAGGGCTCCAACCCTCTCGTGTTGGCCATTCCTCGCGGTGGAGTACCCATGGGGCGCTATCTGGCCGACGCCTTGGAAGGTGAGCTCGACGTGGTGCTGGTGCGCAAGCTGCGCGCGCCGGGCAACCCTGAGTTCGCCATTGGGGCCATCAGCGAGGATGGCACCATGAAACTCGACGAGGCGGCGGCGCACTATTCGCAAGCAGCCATCGAGCGTGAAGCCGAGCAGCAGCGCACGCTGCTGCAACAGCGGCGCCAGCGATACGCTCCGGTGCGCCCGCCGATTGCACCGGAAGGCCGAACGGTGGTGATCGTGGATGACGGTAGCGCCACGGGTGCCACCATGGAGGCGGCCCTGAAGACCCTGCAAGGCCGAGCCGAGCGCCTGATTGCCGCGCTCGGTGTCGCCTCGACTAGCGCCTTCGACAGGCTGGCGGCGGTGGCCGACGAAGTGGTTTGCCTGGAAGTGCCGTCACGCTTCATGGCGGTCGGACAGTTCTATGTCGACTTCGGCCAGGTCGAGGAAGAGGAAGTGATGGAGCTGCTCGAGGAGTGAGGCCCCTCAAGAAACACACCCCAGCACGAAAAAGGCCGCCGCCCTGATGGGCGGCGGCCTCTCTCGATGCCGGCGGCGACTTACTTGGTAGCGGCGCTGGCGGCCTTGGCGTTCTGCTCTGCCAACTGCTGGCCCTTCTGCAGGAACTCCTGGCTCAGGTCGACCACCTTCTTGGTGTCGCCCTGCAGACGCTCGCCAAGCTCCTTGGCAGCCTTCTGCTGGGTTTCGAGAACCTGCTTGAGGCTGTCGGAGTCCTTGACGTCGACCCAGGCACGGGCCTGAGCCAGGCTCAGATCGGAGTAGCTGCGGAAGGCTTCCATCTGGGCCGACAGCAGCTTCTCGTAGTATTCCAGAGTCAGCGAGCCATAGGCGCGCGCCGGGGCGATGAACAGGCTTTCGAACTGCTGGGTCGCCTTGTCTTGGGTCTTGCTCATGAGACACCTCCTACGTTGCGTTTGCCAAGGCAGGAATGAGCCTTGTTGCAGTGCAACATAGCAGCTCGTTTTGTGCAGTGCAACATTTTTCCTTGCCAAGCACTCCCTAGAGCGACCTCAACGATAGGCGCCTTCGATGTCGGTAACTCTCATGGCCTTTCGCCCCAGGCCGTCGTGCAGGTCCAGCATTCGCTCGACCCACCCGTAGACTGGATCGGCATTCGATACCAAGTCGGCGCTGGACACCACCCGTGCCCACATGAAGGCGCCGAATACCAGGTAGTCAGCGGCGGACGGCGACTGGCCATCGATAAAGTCAGCGTCGTTCAAGCAGCCTCGCAGCGGCTCGAGCGCAGCATCCAATTTGGCCAGCCCCTTGGCCGGCGAATGGAACTCCTCCAACGTGCGACCGAAGCGCTTTTCCCGCGTCTCGCGGAAATAGTCACGATCCCGGGGAGCGATCGCATTGAGCAGATCCATGACGATGGTCTGCATGATCGCCGGCTGCAGGGCACGCTCGGCATAGTGCTTGAAGAAGCGCGCCCGAGCCTCGGCGACACCCTCTCCCAGCAGCGGCCCCTCAGGGTAGGCGTCATCGAGATAGCGCAGGATCGCATAGCTGTCGGTGACCGTCGTCTCACCGTCGACGAGTACCGGCACCTTGTCGTAGTCGGCAAAGGCCAGGGCCGCCTTGTCGGTGAAGTGCCAGGCCCGCGTCTCGAAATCGAGCCGCTTGTGTGCCAGCGCATAGCGTACGCGCCAGCAATAGGGAGAGAAGCGCAATCCTTCATCGATACCGCAGAGATCGTAGAGAACCCGTGCCATGCCGCCTCCGATGGATGTCGTTTCGTCTTTCTCGGATGTTTTGTCGTTCTGGGATGTTTCGCCGTTCTGGATGTTTCGCCGTTCTGGGAGTTTCGCCGTTCTGGGATAGTGCCAGCCTTGCCCCTGGGATGCCAATCGAGCCGGGCTCGACTACGCTGGAAGCGGAAGCCTGTCCATTAGTCTAATAACGAATTCATCCCCGGCGGCTATCGGAACCCGCTACTCAGGCACATGCATATGTTTTCATTGAGAAAAAAATCCTAATTTAAATTGCCGCACTGCATCATGGATTGGTAAGACCAATGATCCACGGATGGCAACTTGCGCTCGCTCTTCGTATCGTTGCCTCCCTTGCCGTCGAAGACTCGGCAGTGGCCTTGTCGGGTATCGCTTGCCCGACAGCTCTAACAAGGAGAAATCCGAGGAAACGTCATGACCGATACGACCCTAGCGCTACTAGCCTTCACGCCGCTGATACTTGCCGGCGTGCTGCTCATCGGCTTTCGCATGGCGGCCAAGACGGCCATGCCGATCGTCTACCTGGTCACGGCCGTCATCGCCCTGTTCGCCTGGGAGATGAGCTTCAATCGGGTCCTGGCCTCGACCTTTCAGGGCCTGATACTCACCGCCTCGATCCTGTGGATCATCTTCGGCGCCATCCTGCTGCTCAATACCCTGAAGCACTCGGGCGGCATCACGGCGATCCGTAACGGCTTCTCCGGCATCAGCCCCGACCGCCGCGTCCAGGCGATCATCGTCGCCTGGCTGTTCGGCTGTTTCATCGAGGGCGCCTCGGGCTTCGGCACGCCCGCGGCGGTGGCCGCACCGTTGATGGTGGCACTCGGCTTCCCCGCGCTGGCCGCCGTCGTGGTCGGCATGATGATCCAGTCCACACCGGTCTCCTTCGGTGCCGTGGGCACGCCCATCGTGGTGGGGGTCACCGGCGGCATCAACCAGAGCGCCATCACCGAACAGCTGGAAGCCGGCGGCTACACCTGGCTGGAGTACTTCCGCCTGATCGCGGCTGAAGTGGCCATCGTCCACGGCATCATCGGCATCCTGATGCCGCTGATCATGGTGGTGATCATGGTCAAGTTCTTCGGCGCCAACAAATCGTGGAAAGAGGGGCTCTCGATCACGCCCTTCGCTCTCTTTGCCGGGGTCGCCTTCGTGGTGCCCTACATGCTGGCAGGCGTGCTGCTGGGGCCGGAATTCCCGTCGATGATCGGCGCCATGGTCGGCCTGGCCATCGTGGTCCCCGCCGCCCGTCGCGGCTTCCTGATTCCGAAGGATACCTGGGACTTCCCCGAGCGCAGCAGTTGGCCCGACAACTGGATCGGCAAGATCGAGATCAAGATCGACGAGATCGCCGGCAAGACCCCGCTCTCCACCTGGATGGGCTGGCTGCCCTACGTGCTGCTGGCCGTACTGCTGGTCATTTCACGCACCGTCGAACCCGTGCGTAGCGCCCTGAACACGATCAGCTTCGGCTGGGCCAACATCCTGGGTGAGTCCGGCGTCTCGGGCAGCCTGGAGCCGCTCTACCTGCCCGGTGGCATCCTGCTGATGGTGGTACTGATCACCGCCGTGATCCACCGCATGCGTGCCGGTGAACTCAAGGCTGCCTTCAGCGAGTCCTCGCGCACCATCTTCGGCGCCGGCTTCGTGCTGATCTTCACCATCCCGATGGTGCGTATCCTGATCAACTCCGGGGTCAATGCCGGCGACCTGGTCTCCATGCCGGTGGCCATGGCGCAGTTCGTGGCCGACGGGGTGGGTGACGTCTATCCCTTCTTCGCTCCTGCCGTGGGTGGCCTGGGAGCCTTCATCGCCGGCTCCAACACGGCGGCGAACCTGATGCTGGCCGAGTTCCAGTTCAACGTCGCCCAGCAGCTCGGTCTCTCCACGGCCTTCATGGTGGCGCTGCAGGCCGTGGGTGCCGCGGCGGGTAACATGATCGCCATCCACAACGTGGTGGCGGCATCGGCCACCGTCGGCCTGCTCGGCCGTGAAGGCGAGACCATCCGCAAGACCATCCTGCCGACGATCTACTATCTGGTGTTCGCCGGGGCGATCGCCATGATCGGCTTCTACGTGCTCAACGTCAGCGACCCGCTGATGGAAGTGGGCGCCACGGAGACCGCGATCGTCGAGCAGATGGAGCAGGAGCCTGCGGAAGCGGCGGAACCGGACGAGGAAGCGGAGCAGGAGGCGCCGGCCGAGGCTGAGCCGGAGCCCTTTGATGAGGCGGAGCAGGAAGACTGAGACCGACCTGATCTTGCCCGCACGCTTGCGCCCCCATGGCATTGCCATGGGGGCGTTTTTACGTCAGCGCCCGCTCCAGCAGCCGTGCCACGTGAATCGCCTCGCGGCCGCTGCCGTCGCGGATCTGATGGCGGCAGCTGGTACCGTCGGCCACCAACACGGTGTCGTCATCAGCCTCGCGGATGGCCGGTAACAGCGACAGTTCGGCCATCTGCAGCGAGGCGTCGTAGTGCTCTGCCTCGTAGCCGAAGCTGCCCGCCATGCCGCAGCAGGAGGAGTCGACGGTCTCGACCGTGAGCTCGGGAATCCAGGACAACACCTGCTCTACCGGGCGCAGCGCGTCGAAGGCCTTTTGGTGGCAGTGGCCGTGCAGCAGCGCACGCCCGGGCAGCGGCTTGAGATCGAGGGTCAGCTCGCCCGCCTGTCGCGCCTTGACCAGAAACTCCTCGAACAGCATCGCGGCATCCGCCAGGGCCCGCGCCTGCTCGCCGAAGCCGTACTGCAGGAACTCGTCGCGCATGCCGAGCAGGCAGGAGGGTTCGAGCCCGACGACGGCCACGCCGCGCTCGACATAGGGCATCAGGGCATCGAGCGTGCGCCTGGCCTCGTCTTTCGCCTTGGCGAACTGACCGGACGAGAGGTAGGTACGGCCGCAGCATAGCGGCCGCTCCCCCGGCTTGAGGTTGAGGTGAACGCGATAGCCGGCCGCCTCCAGCACCCGCTTGGCGGCCCGGGCGTTGTCGCCCTCCATATAGTTGTTGAAGGTGTCAACGAACAACACCACTTCGCCGGCGGCCAGGGCCGGCGTGCCGTGGTATTCGCCGAGGAAATCACTAGTGAAGGCCGGAAAACGGCGCTGCGGGGCGAAGCCCAGCGCCCGCTTCAGCGGCTGCGCCAGGAAGTCGAGACGCTCCACTGCACTCAGCAGCCCCGCGAACCGTTTCGCCCATGGCGCATAGCGCGGCATCTCGCCGATCAGGCGATCGCGCAGGGCGAGCCCCTTGGTTCGCACCCGGGCGGCACGCGCCTCGATCTTGAACTTGGCCATGTCGATGCCGGTGGGGCAATCGCGCTTGCAGCCCTTGCAGGAAACGCACAAATCGAGCGCCTCCTTGAGCGCATCGTCGGCCAGCCCCTGCTCGCCGAGCTGCCCGGAAAGTGCCAGGCGCAAGGTGTTGGCCCTGCCCCGGGTCAGGTGCTGCTCGTCCCGGGTGATGCGGTAGCTGGGGCACATGGTGCCGGCGTCGAACTTGCGGCAGTGGCCGTTGTTGTTGCACATCTCCACCGCCATCGCCAGGCCATGGGTGGCGTCACCGGCGCTGCCGGGCTCGCCCAGCTCGCCGGTGAGCGGGTCGCGGGTGACGTTCCAAGCCGACCAGTCGAACAGCGGCGTGAGCGGAATGCGCTGATAGCGGACGGGAAAGCGGAAATAGCGCTCGTCATCCATTTTCGGCGTATCGACGATCTTGCCCGGGTTGAGCAGGTTCTGCGGATCGAAGGCGCCCTTGACCGCCCGGAAGGCCTCGTTGAGGGGCTCGCCGAACTGCCAGGCCACCCACTCGCCGCGGCACAGGCCGTCGCCATGCTCGCCGGAGTAGGCCCCCTTGTATTGGCGCACCAGGACAGAAGCCTCCTCGGCGATCTCACGCATCTTGCGCGCCCCGCCCCGGCGCATGTCGAGGATAGGCCGCACGTGCAGCGTGCCGACGCTGGCGTGGGCATACCAGGTGCCCTCGGTACCGTGGCGATGAAACACCTCGGTGAGCCGGTCGGTGTACTCGGCCAGATGTTCGAGGGGCACCGCGCAGTCCTCGATGAAGGAAACCGGTTTGCCGTCACCCTTCATGCTCATCATGATGTTGAGACCGGCCTTGCGCACGTTCCACAGCGCCGCCTGCTCGGCGGCGTCGGGCATCTCCACCACGCTGCCGGGCAGGCCCAGATCGGCCATCAGCTCGGTGAGACGTTTGAGCGAGGCGAGCTGGGCCTGCCGCTCCTCACCGGCGAACTCCACCAGCAGCACCGCTTGGGGCTGGCCGATCAGCGCTTTCTCGATCACCGGGCGGAACGCCGGATTCTCCAGCGACAAGTCGATCATGGTGCGATCGACCAGCTCCACCGCAGTGGGGTCGAGGGTGACGATGTGCTGGGTGAAATCCATCGCCTGGTAGAAAGTGGGGAAGTTGACCACGCCGAGCACCTTGTGCGCCGGTAGCGGCGAGAGCCGCAGCTTGATGCGTCGGCTCACCCCCAGGGTGCCCTCGGAGCCCACCAGCAGGTGGGCCAGATTTACGCGCCCCTGCGGGTCATAGGGCTTGGGATTCTGGCAGTCGAAGAGGTCCAGGTTGTAGCCGCCGACCCGACGCAGCACCTTGGGGAAGTGCTCGCGGATCTCGGCGGACACCCCCTCGGCAATGGCCTTGACCCGTTCGGCCAGTTGACGCTCGCGCCCTTTGAGCGGCAGCTCGTCGAAGAAGCCGAAGCGGCCCTCGCTGCCGTCGGCCAGCCAGGCCTCGACGCCCAGCACGTTGTGCACCATGTTGCCGTAGCGGATCGAGCGCGAGCCGCAGGAGTTGTTGCCGGTCATCCCTCCCAGGGTGCACTGGGCGCTGGTGGAAACGTCCACCGGATACCAGAGCCCATGGGGCTTGAGCCAGGCATTGAGATGATCGAGCACGATGCCGGGCTCGACCACCACGGTGCCCGCCTCGCGGTCGAACTCGACGATTTCCCTGAGCCAGCGGGTAGTGTCGATCACCAGCGCCTCGCCCACCGTCTGGCCGCACTGACTGGTACCGGCGCCCCGCGCCAGGATCGGTACCCGCGCATCGCGGGCGGCCTCCAGCACCGTGGTCAGATCGCGCTGGTGGCGCGGAATCACCACGCCCAGCGGCATCACCTGGTAGATCGAGGCATCGGTGGAGTAGCGACCGCGCGCGGCGTGGTCGAACAGTACCTCGCCCTCCATCTCCCGGGACAGCCGGGCCGCCAGTTCGGTCACCGGCTTGACCCGCGCATCCGGGGCAACGCTCTTGTCCGTCAGAGACGTCATCGTCCTTCCTCAGCGGTTGCAGGGAATCTCGACCTTCAGCGGATGGTCGGCAACGGGTTGTCCGCGAAGTATTCGAGCGCCGCCACCACACCGCTGCCGGCAAGGGACACGCCGCAGAGCTTCATGCCGGCCTCGCAGCCGCCGAGGGTGGCGATCAGCGTCAGGTCGTTGCAGTCGCCCAGGTGGCCGATGCGGAACATCTTGCCCTTGGCCTTGCCGAGCCCCATGCCCAGCGACAGATCGAAGCGCTCGTAGATGATCTTGCGCACGGTGTCGGCATCGATCCCTTGCGGCATCACTACCCCGGTGAGCACCGGCGAGTAGAGCGCCGGATCCTGGCACTGGATCTCCAGGCCCCAAGCCTCGACCGCCGTGCGCACCCCCGCGGCCCAGCGCTGGTGGCGGGCAAATACGTGGTCGAGCCCTTCGTCGAGCAGCATGTCCAGCGCCTCGTTGAGGCCGTAGAGCAGGTTGGTGCTGGGGGTGTAGGGCCAGTAGCCGTTCTGGTTGGCCTCGAGAATCTCGTCCCATGCCCAGAAGCTCCTGGGCATTGTCGATTCGCGGCTGGCCGCGATGGCCTTGCCGGAAAGGGCGTTGAAGCTGATGCCCGGTGGCAGCATCAGTCCCTTCTGGGAGCCGGAGATGGTCACGTCGACGCCCCACTCGTCATGCCGGTAGTCGGCACTGGCGAGCCCCGAGATGGTATCCACCAGCAGCAGTGCCGGATGGCCGGCGGCATCGATGGCGCGACGCACCGCGGCGATATCGCTGGTCACGCCGGTAGAGGTCTCGTTGTGCACCACGCAGACCGCCTTGAGCCGATGCTCGGTATCCTCCCGCAGACGTGCCTCGATCATGTCGGCCTGAATGCCCTGGCGCCAGCCTTCATAGCCCGGCAGCCCGATGAACTCGGGCTCGAGCTGCAGGCGAAGTGCCATCTTGTGCCACAAAGCGGCAAAATGGCCGGTCTCGAACATCAGCACCCGGTCGCCGGGGGAGAGAACGTTGGCGAGTGCCGCCTCCCAGGCGCCGGTCCCCGAGGCCGGATAGATCATGACCGGCCCTGCGGTCTTGAACACCTGCTTGAGCTTGGTCAGCAGCTCCAGGCCCAGGGCGCCGAACTCCGGGCCGCGATGGTCGATGGTGGGCAGGCTCATGGCCCGCAGAATGCGATCCGGCACCGGTGACGGCCCGGGGATCTGCAGGAAGTGGCGGCCCGATGGGTGGAAGTCGAGGTTCAGCATCACAAGTGCTCCATGGTTGATCGTTGTCATTGGCCGCAGGCAGCCTGGCCATTGGATGCCACCCGGCTAGCGGTAAAAAAATTCCACCAACGCCATCGGAATGGCCGGGATGTAGGTCACCAGCAGCAGAATGAAGAGCAGCACGGAGATGAAACCGAGGTTCGAACGGGTCACCGACCACACATCCGTCTTGGCGATCGAGCAGGCCGTGATCAGCACGCTCGCCACCGGCGGGGTCTGCTGGCCGATGGCCAGGTTGAGACATACCACCAGGCCGAAGTGGACCGGATCGATGCCCGCCGCGCCGACCAGCGGCATGACGATGGGTACCACCAGGATGATCGCCGCCGCCGAGTGCAGGAAGAGCCCGATCAGCAGGAAGAAGACGTTCAGCATCATCAGAATGGCGTACTTGTTGTCGGTCAGGCTGAGCACCGCCTGGGCCAGCTGCTGGGGCATGCGCATCTCGGTCAGGAACACCCCGATCAACGCCGAAGCCGCCACCAGCAGCATCACCACGGCGGTCTGCTGGCCGCCATCGACGATGGCCTTGTAGAGGGTACGCAGATCCAGCTCGCGGTAGATCACGGCGCTGATGAAGATCGCCGCCGCCACCGCCAAGCCGGCCCCTTCGGTGGCCGTCACGAAACCGCCGAAGATGGAGCCGAGGATGATGATCGGCAGGGTCAGCGCCCAACCGGCCTCCCTGGCGGTCTGTCGAACACGCTTGAACTGAAACACTTCCTCCACCGGCCAGTTGTACTTTCGCGCGTAGTAGTAGCTCAGCGCCATCAGGCCCGCGGCACCCAGCAGTCCGGGCACGATGCCGGCAACGAACAGCTGGACGATGGAGGCACCCGACATCACCCCGTAGAGGATCATCGGAATCGAGGGGGGAATGATGATCGCCAGGGATGCCGACGACGAGGTCACGGCCGCTGCGAAGGAGCTGGGATAACCGCGCTTCTTCATGGCCGGGATCAGCACCGAGCCGGTGGCGGCCACGTCGGCCACCGCCGAGCCGGAGATCTCGGCGAAGAACAGCGAGACGCCGATGTTGATCATCGCCAGCCCGCCGCGGATGAAGCCGAACAGCGCCGAGGCAAAAGCGATCAGGCGCTTGGAGATGCCACCGGTGTTCATGATGGCACCGGCCAGCACGAACATCGGAATGGCCAGCAGAGGAAAACTGCTTGCCCCTTCGAACATCGTCAGGCCGATATTGGGCAGCATCTCCAGGCCTTGGAAAACCACGATGGCTACCGTCGCCACGATCGCCAATGCCACTGCGATGGGTAGCCCCATCAGGATCAGCCCCAGCAGGCCGATTATCATGAAGGGGAGCGTCATGGCAGGTCCCTCTTGGTCAGCGCATCCGCCGTGAAGCCGGCACGTGCATTGTCGCGCTCCGCCTCGGCGATAGCGTGACGAATCTCTTCCTCTTCCTGGGTCCGACCGGAGCGCACCTTGGCCAGGTGCGCCGGCATGCTGAGCAGTTGGGCGATGATGAACAGCGCCGCCCCGATGGGAATGACCGACTGGGTGAAGCTGAGCGGCACCCAGCGCAGGGTGATCAGTGCCATGCCCTGCATCACTTCGATCACCACCAGGCCAGCCCAACACAGTACGGCGAAGAAGCCGATGACCAGCGCTTCGGACAAGTAGGCGACCGGCATTCTAAACTTGACCGGCATGGCGGCCAGCACGCCATCGACGCCGATGTGGCCCCGTTTGAGCGCTGCCAGTGCCCCGGCGTAGTAGGTCAGCCACACCAGCATGATGGCGGCCACCTCGTCATACCAGGAAGGGGTACGCCAGGCGTAGCGGGTCACCACTGCGTAGAGCACCACCAGCGTGAGCGAAACCATCAGCACTACCGTGATGATCTCGAGCAGACGCTCCAGGATGCGGGAGATGCGATTCAAGGTACCCATGGCTCTCGACTCGTTCAGGAAGAGGGGTGGGCGACCCACGCCCCCTGTAAAGGCGTGGGCAGGCACTTTGCCGTTGAGGCAAGGAGGATCAGGAGCCTTCGCCAAGCTCCAGCACCCTGTCGATCAGCTCCTGAGAGCCGGGCACTTCGCGGGAGAAGGCTTCGTAGATCGCCCCGGAAGCTTCGATGAAGACCGACGTATCGACCTCGTTCACTTCGGTGTTCGCCTGGCGAATCACATCAATGAGGTCCTCGTCGAGCTGCGCGGCGTGCTCGTAGACGAACGCCTGTGTCTCCTTGGCCGCCTCGATGATGATCTCCTGCACCTCATCGGGAAGGTTGTCGAAGCGGCGCCCGGCAGTGAGGTAGGCCGGTGTATAGACGTGCCCGGTAAGGGAGAGGTAGTTCTGCACCTCCTGGAAGCGCTGTCCGGCGATCTGGGCCAGGGGGTTTTCCTGACCATCCATGACGCCGGTCTGCAGGGCCATGAATACCTCGGAAAGCGACATCGGCGAGGGCTCGGCGCCGTACTCCTCGAACATGCGTACGCGCCATACGCCCTGAGGCACCCGCAGCTTGATGCCACGCAGGTCATCCGGGGTATTGATCGCGCGGCGGTTGTTGGTGATGTGGCGGAAGCCGTTCTCCCACACGGCGAGAATGCGGTAGCCGTTCTGCTCGGCCAGAGGCGCCAGTTGCGGCCAGAACACCTCCTCCTCGACCCGCTTCATGTGCTCGCGGTCCTGGATCAGATAGGGCAGCTCGAAGAGGCCGAACTCGTCAGCCACCGAGGACATGATGGTCGAGGGCAGGGCCAGGTCGACGGTACCGAGCCGCATGCGCTGGAGCAGCTCCGAGTCGGTGCCCAACTGGCTGGAGCCGAACACCACCACCTCGTAAGGCTCCGGCAGGCGCTCGTTGACCAGCTCGGCGAAGTAGTCGGCGGAGTCGGCAAACAGCGAATCGGGGCCGCCGACGTGACCGAAGGTGATCTCGCGGGCCTGGAGGGGTGCCGAGACTAGGGCGACAGCGGCAGCAACCGCCGTGAGACGTAGGAGATACATGGCGTGTTTCCTCTTGTTCTAATGTTGGCTTTGCACTATCAGTCTTGCCATGAAACACTTACATAATGAATTCTTTATTCTAAATTCTTCATTGACAGTAGTCCTGCCATTGAACGCATGTCAAGCAGAGTGCCTCCCATGAATGGCTTCAGTCGGGCTCGAGCCCCGCGGCAAAGCCGGCCGCCCGGATACCCGCGAGAGCGGCGCTTTCGTCCTCGTCCGAAGATGCGCCGCTGACCCCCACGGCACCGATGACGTGCGCCTCCTCATCGAGGACCAGCACACCGCCGGCGACCGGAATGAAGTTACCGTCGGCAGCGGCAGCAACGCTGGCAAGAAAGGCAGGACGCTCGGCATTACGGCTGCCCACCACGCCGCTGGAGGCACCGTTACCGAGTGCGGCGAACGCCTTGCCACGGGCCACCGGAAAGCGCAGCGGTGCACAGCCGTCTTCACGCTCGGCGGCGACTACGTGACCGCCCCCATCCAGCACCACGACGGTGATAGGCTGCATATCCGCACTACGGCCATAGCCGAAGGCGCCGTCGATTATCATTCGCGCCTGCTGACGACCGAGCTGCACGCTACTGTGAAACACCTTGCCCGCCATAAGGCCTCCTCATGCGGTAATCGTCGTTCCGCCCGCCTCGCCCTGCTTCACTTGATCACCCCCTTGCGCCTCAGCTCCTCGCAGCGCGCCTCGTCGAGACCCAGCTCGGCCATGATCTCGTCGGTGTGCTGGGCATAGAGCGGTGCCGGACGGCGAATCTGCGGCGGCGTGCCGGAGAGCTTGCTGGCAAAGCCGATGGTCTTCATCCGACCGATGACCGGGTGCTCCATCTCCTGCACCATGCCGCGCGCCTGATAGTGCGGATCGTCCAGCGCCTGAGCGAAGTCGTTGATGGGGCCGGCGGGCACGCCCGCCTGGTCGCACTTGGCCAGCCAGGCTTCGCGGGTGTCCCGGATGAAGATCTCTTCGAGTACCGCCTCGAGCTCCTCTACGTTCTGCCCGCGCTGATAGTTGTTGATGAAGCGCGGGTCCTGCAGCAGATCGGGGCGATCGATCACCTCGTGGCAGAGCCGCTCCCAGGTGCGCTGATTGGCGCAGCCCAGCATGATGTAACCGTCGCGGACCTTGGTCGCCTGGTAGGGTGCCGATACGCGGTGACGCCAGCCGGTAGGCTCGGGCACGGTGCCTTCGGCGAAGAACGCCGCCGCCTCCCAGGTGAACCAGGGCAGGCCGCACTCGGCGATGGCCACGTCGACGTGCTGCCCTTCCCCGGAGCTCAGCTTGTGGATATAGGCAGCCAGGATCGAATAGACGGCGGTGATGCCCGCTCCGATGTCGTAGACGGCGATGCCGGTCTTCAGCGGGCGTCTCCCCGGCTCCCCGGTCATCGACATCAGCCCCGTCATGCCCTGGGCTACCAGGTCGAAGCCCCCCTTGTGGCTGTATGGGCCGGTCTGTCCATAGCCGGAGATGGAGCAGTAGATGATGCCGGGGTTGATGGCCTTGATGGTCTCGTAATCCACCTTCAGCTTCTTGGCCACGCCGGTGCGGTAGTTCTCGACGATGACGTCGGCTTCCTTGGCCAGGCGATAGAAGATCTCGCGCCCTTCTTCCTCCTTGAGGTTCAGCGAGATGCTTTTCTTGTTGCGGTTGATCTGGGCGAAACAGGTCGACTCGTCGTTGACGTAAGGTCCCATCTGGCGGCTGTCGTCGCCGCCGTTCTTCTCCACCTTGATGACGTCCGCCCCCAGGTCGCCGAGCACCATGGTGCAGTAGGGGCCGGCCATGATCTGGGAAATGTCGAGAACCTTCATTTTCATTAAGGGGAGCATGCTTGCCACCTCATTGTCATTGGGGGGTGTGCTGAGGAAAAACTCACGAAGCCGGCGCTACTCGCCGCGCCAGGCATGGGGGGTCTTGTCGACGAAGGCCTTGACGGCGCTCTTGAAGTCGCGGCTGGTGTAACAGAGCGCGATCAGGTCCTCTTCGCTGCCTGCCGGTGGCCGCCGTGCCGCCAGCACACGGCTGACTCCCTCCTTGGAGGCGCGCAGCGTCAAGGGCGCAAAGCCACCCAGCCTCTCGGCCACCTGCCGGACCTCCGCTTCGATCTTCTCGGCGGCGACGACCCCGGTGACCAAACCCGCCTGCTTCGCCTCATCGGCGCCGAACAGCTTGGCCAGCATCAGCACCTCCTTGGCCCTGGCGGCACCGACCAGATCGACCAGGCGCGACACGTTGGTAATGGAGACGCAGTTGCCGAGGGTCTTGGCGATGGGCACGCCGAAACGCAGATCGGGTGTGCAGTAGCGAAAGTCGCAGGCCATGGCGATGGCCGCACCGCCGCCGACGCAGAACCCCTCCAGCAGCGCGATGGTGGGCTTGCCGAGCGATTCCAGGGCACCAATGACCTCGTCGATGCGGTGCTCGTAGTCCAGCGCGTGCCGTGCCGTTTCGAAGCCGGTGAACTGCTTGATGTCGGTGCCGGCAACGAAGGCTTCACCGCCGCTGCCGCGCAGCACCACCACGTCCACCTCCGGGTCCTCGCTCAGGGCCTGGCAGTGCCGCTCGAGCGAGTCGTACATGCCCCAGGTCATGGCATTGCGCACCTTGGGGCGATTGAAGATCAGCCACGCGATGCGTCCATCCTTGATCAGTTCCAGCTCGGCCGTCGATTTCGGCTCCATTTGACCTCCTGCTTCATCAGCGGCTGGCAGCAGCCGTTAAGCCTCACCTGCCCTCTCAACCGGCGCCAGAGTCGATGTTGGCGCCTCTTTTTGTAATTATGAACTCATAATTCATTTCATCAAGTTAGACTTTTGGTTAGCACCTGTACGAAAATGCAACCAATAAACCTGTAAAAACAATTAGGTAATGATTGCCGTATGGAAATGCAGAAAATTCGTTATGAATTCTGAATTATTGACGTCTCGGCTTTGGCTCCCTAAGTTGGAGCCATCCCTTGCATGAGCCACACCTCGGCGGCCCCACCGGCGGCAGCCCGAACGAACGACAACAAGGAGCAAACGCATGACGACGTATGCACTCGGAGAGACTCGCCCCAGCCACGACGACAGCGTGTTCATCGCCCGAGAAGCGGCCGTGATCGGCGACGTAAGAATGGGCAAGGATGTCAGCATCTGGCCGGGCGCCGTGCTGCGCGGCGACAACGAGCCCATCAGCATCGGCGACAACAGCAACATTCAGGAGAATTGCGTGCTGCACACCGACCCGGGGTTCCCGCTGAGCATCGGCACCGACGTCACCATCGGCCATCTGGTGATGCTGCACGGCTGCAGCATCGGCAACGGTACCCTGATCGGCATGCAGTCCACCGTCCTCAACGGGGCGCGTATCGGCGAGAACTGCCTTATCGGTGCCGGGTCGCTGATCACCTCCAACAAGGAGTTTCCGCCCAACTCACTGATCATGGGCACGCCGGCCAAGGTGGTACGCACCCTGAGCCCGGAAGAGGTGGCCGGCCTGACCGCCAGCAGCCAGAGCTATGTGGAACGCAAGGCGCGCTTCCTGGCCGAACTGACACCGTTGGACGAATGATCGGCGGGCTGGCCGGGGCCTCGTCACGACGATGAGGAGCGTTCGCTCGCCGCCTGGATGCGCCCTGCCCCCATCAGGTCGTCGGGATCGAACACCGCCTTGATGCCTGCCAGCAGGCGGCGCTCGGTGACCGTGAGGCGGTCGAGAAAGGCCGCCTGCTTGCTGCGGCCGATGCCGTGCTCGGCGCTGATGCTGCCATCGAAGCCATCCACCACCGTGAAGATCGCTCTCTCCAGGCGCTCGAACAGGGCCGGCAGCGCCTCTGCCGGCGTCTCGGCGGGTGGCAACACGTTGATATGCAGATTGCCGTCGCCGATATGGCCGTAGGCGATGACCTGCGAGGTGGGCGACAGGGCCGCGACCTCCGCCGTGGCCTGCTCAACGCACTCGGCAATCGCCGAGATCGGCACCGAGACGTCGGTGCGCAGGTGCTCGCCGCGCAGCAGCTGCCCCTCCACCATGCTCTCGCGAATCGCCCACAGCTGACCGGCCTGGGCGACGCTGGAAGCCAGCACGCCGTCCAGCACCACCTCGTGCTCCATGCCCGCTTCCAGCAACCCTTCGAGCAGGCCAGGCAGGTCCACCGGTCCGGTGGCTGTCAGTTCGAGCAGCACATGGTAGGGATAAGCCTCGTCGAAGGGGTCGGCGAGCTGCGGTGCGGCCTCGAAGGCCAACTCCAGGCACAGGCGCGGCATCAGCTCGAAGGCGGAGAGCAGGTCGCTGCAGCGGCGTCTGGCCAAGGCATAGAGCCGCACAGCGGCATCCACCGAGGGTACCGCCAGCAGCGCGGTCTGCGACTGCTCGGGGCGCGGCGTCAGCTTGAGCACCGCCCCGGTGACGATGCCCAGCGTGCCTTCGCTACCCAGGAAGAGCTGCTTCAGATCGTAGCCGCGGTTGTCCTTGTGCAGCGCCTTCATGCCGTTCCAGATCTCGCCGTCGGGCAGCACCACCTCGAGACCCAACACCAGCTCGCGCATCATGCCGTAGCGCAGCACGTTGACCCCACCGGCATTGGTGGCGATGTTGCCGCCGATCTGACAGCTGCCCTGGGCGCCCAGCGAGAGCGGAAAGAAACAGTCCGCCTCCTCGGCGGCACGCTTGACCTCCTCGAGAATGCAGCCGCCGTCCACCGCCATGGTGAAGTTGAGCGGGTCGAGTCCACGGATGCGCGTCATGCGTTCGAGGCTGATGACCACCTCGGGCGCCCGGGCATCCGGCAGCGCACCCTTCACCAGGCCGGTATGCCCGCCCTGGGCCACCATGCGGATGCCGTGCCGGTGGCAGTAGCGCACCACCGCCGCCACCTCCTCGGTGCTCCGGGGGCGCACCACGGCCAGCGGCATGCCCAGGCGCGCTCCGGCCCAGTCGCGCACGTAGCGCTCTTGGTCGGCGGCTTCGGTGATTACCCCGTTGGCTCCCAGCAGTTGGGTGAAGGCGGCGACGGCATCGTCGTGGTGCGTCATGTCGGCATCTCTACTCAGAAGTCGTGAAGATGGGTGGCGGTTGGGTCGCCCTCATTCGGCCGTTGCCTTGTGGCCGCGCCGGCGCGCCATCACGAACAGCCGCTTGGCGAGCGGATAGAGCACGAACAGCAGGATCAACGTCAGCAGTGTGGCCGCTATCGGGCTTCTCAGAAAGATCATCGGATCGCCACGGGAGATGTCGAGCGCCTGGCGCAGGCTCGTCTCGAGACGAGGAGTGAGCACGAAAGCCAGCAGCAGCGGCGCGATCGGGTAGCGGGCGGCGGTCATGAAGAAGGCCACCACCCCGGCACCGAGCATGAACCAGACGTCGAACATGCTGTTGTTGACGCTGTAGGAGCCCACCACGCACACCACGGCGATCACCGGGATCATGATCGAGGCCGGGATCAGCAGCAGCTTGACCAGGAAAGGAATGATCGCCAGCGCCGCCAGTACCGCCATGACGTTGCCCAGGTACATGGACGAGATCAGCCCCCAGACGAAGTCGGGGTTGTTCTGGAACAGCAGCGGCCCGGGCTGCAGGCCCCACATCATCAGCCCGCCGAGCAGCACCGCCGCAGTGCCCGAGCCGGGAATGCCCAATGACAGCAGCGGCGCAAACGAGCCGGCGGCGGCGGCGTTGTTGCCTGCCTCCGAGGCCGCCACGCCCTGGATGCGCCCCTTGCCCAGCTCGGCGCCGTTGCGGCCCACCTTCTTCTCCAGCACATAGGAGAGAAAGGAGCCGGTGGTGGCCCCGGCGCCCGGTAGAATGCCCACCAGATTGCCGAGCACCCCGGAGCGCAGCGAAACCGGCAAGATGCTGCGCGCCTCCTTGCGGTCGAGCAGGCTCTCCTTCAGCCCCAGCCGGCCGGTCAGCCCCTTGGCCGAGGGATCGACCCGGTTGACCATCATCACCAGTACCTGACTGAAGCCGAACATGCCGATCACCAGCGGAATGAAGGAAATGCCGTTGAGCAGATACATGGAGTCGAAAGTGAAGCGCGGCTGACCGAAGGCCGTGCCGATGCCGATCGTCGCCAGCATCACGCCGATGAAGGTCGAGATCAGGCCCTTGAGCGGGTTGTCCCCCAGCAGCCAGCCGATGGAGCAGAGCGCCAGCAGGATCAGCGCCGCCACCTCCGCCGGCCCGAACATGAGGCCCACGTGGGCCAGCACGGGCCCCATGAAGGTGAGCATGATGATGCCTACGGTACCGCCGATGAACGAGGAGATGTTGGCGGTGAACAGGGCCTTGCCGCCATGCCCCTGCTGCGACAGCGGATAGCCGTCCAACGAAGTCACCACGGCCGGCGCATCGCCGGGGATGTTGAGCAGAATGGCACTGTAGGAGCCGCCGTACATGCAGCCGTAATAGAGGGCCCCGAGCATGATGATGCCGGTGATGGGGTCCATCTGGAAGGTGAGCGGCAGCAGCAGGGCGATGCCGGTGACCGAACCGAGGCCGGGAATGGCCCCGACGATGATGCCGAGGCCGGCGCCGACCAGGGCCGCCAGGATGTTGCTGAACGTCAGCGAGGTGGCGAACCCCTGCATCAGGGACTGTAGGATATCCATATGCGACTCTTCGTTCGGTTAGGTGAAAGGCGCCATGAGCGCGCCTTCGGGGAAAGCCACCATCAGCCACATGCCGAACAGCAGATAGATCGCACCGCCCGCACAGGCGCCGATCACCGTGGACTTGAGCCACGACTGCCGCTCGATCAGCGCCATCCACAGCACGATGAACAGCGTCATCGCCAGTACCATGCCGAACAGCGGTATGCTGGCGATGGCCAGCCCCATGGCCACGGCGGGCCATAGATTGCGCCAGCTCACGCGATCCGTTTCGAACCTGCGGCGCAGCAGCTCGTAGCCACCGAGCAGAGCGGCCCCCAGCCCCATCACCACGGGGAAGAAGCCGGCTCCGGGGCCGTTGTGCATCCATACCCCATACTTCCACCAACCGAAGCCGGCCCAGGCGAGCCCCATCACGATGATGCCCAGTGTGACCAGCGGAGAGAGCCAGGAGCGGCCCTCATGGGCCGGCTCTTGATTCACGCTTGACATAGTGTGCACCTCTTGCGGTAGCGGCCGACCGGGAACAAACGAGGTGGCCGCAGCAACGACCGGGGCGCGGCCACCCATCGGCGCCGCGCCCCGCGAGCCTCAGTCGATCATGCCGGCTTCCTGGAACAGCACCCGGTAGCGCTCCTGCTCGCGCTGGTAGTACTCGGCGCTCTCCTCGGCTCCCATGAACGTCGGGATCAGGCCGTTGTTCTCGACGTACTCCTGGGTCCACTTGTCGGTTTCCGCAGCGGCACGGAAGACGTTCTCCCAGAACTCGACGGCCTCCTCGGGCATATCGGGCGGGCCGGCATAGCCACGGAAGATCATCAGCTCGAGGCCTTCATAGCCCAGCTCGTCGAAGGTCGGCACCTCGTCGAAGGGAGCGTCGAGGCGCTCCTCCGAATAGGTGGCCAGGAAGCGCACCATGCTCTGGTCGACCCGCGAGCCCAGCTTGAAGATGGCCGCATCGATATGGCCGCCCAGCAAGGCGGAGGTGACATCACCGGTGCCGTCGAAGGGAACGTACTGAAAGTCGACGCCCAGGTTGTTGTCGAGCATGGCGAAGGCCAGGTGGTCCTCGCCGCCGCGGCCGGCCCCACCGACGGTAATGCCGCCGGGATCCTGCTCGGCGCGCTCGATCAGGTCGTCGAGATTCTCGATATCTCCTTCGGCCCTGACCCCCACGAATAGCGTATCCAGCGACAGCGTGGCGAGCGGCGTAAGGTCGTCGAGCTGCACCGAGGCGTCGTTGACCAACATGCTCATCATCTGACCGCCGTTGAAGGTCGTGATGATATGGCCATTGCCGCGCTGGCTGTAGGTGTAACTGTTGCCTACCGCGCCAGAGCCGCCGGGCCGGTTGTTGATCAGAATGTTGCGGTTGACCATGTCGGTCTCGCGAATCGCCTCGACCAGCATGCGCGCGTTGATGTCGCTACCGCCACCGGCGCTGTATGGCACCACGAATTCGACGTTGCGCTGTGGCTCCCAGGCGTGGGCGCCGCCAACCAGCGCCAGGCAGAGCACTCCGCAGAGTGCGGTCTTGCCGACCATCACTGTTTTCGTCATCTCTCGATCACCCTATTTGTCGTTGTCGGATCAGAAGCCGTCGCCAAGGCATGGTGGCAACCGGCGTGTTCACGGGTGCGGGTCGAATGGGCGTCTCCTCCCGCTCAATGTAATTATGAACTCATAATTCATTTCATCAATGTCGACTTTGGTCTAGCCGCTGCGAACGGCCAGCCGTCAGGAGGAGCGCGACACGCGCGGTCTGGCGAATGCCACCTGCCGACGCAGCTCCGCGACCAGCTCAGCGGCGGCGCTGGAGAGCGGTTCATGCTTGCGGGTGATGATGCCGTAGTAGTCAAGCGGCTTGCCGATGGTCAGCGGCAGCACCGCATACTGGCCGCTGGCCAGGGGGCGCTTGAGCACCGACCAGGGCAACACCGCCAGCATCGGCGCGCTCAGCAGCAGCTGCAGGGTGGTCTGGGTCGAGGTGGTCTCGATGGTGTCGTCGGGCGAGGCGATGCCGGCGTCGGCCAGCGCGGCCTCGATGACCTGTCGCATGGGGCTAGTGGGCGGGTGCAGGACCCACGGCCAGTGACGCAGCGCGGCGAGCTCGACCCGCTCCTGGCCGGCCAGGGGATGATCGTGCGCCACCACCACGCGCAGCGGCTCCTCGAGCAGCGGCTCGAAGTCGAACAGGTTGTGTTGATTCACCGCCGTGAGCCGGCCGATCACCAGATCGAGCTGCTTGTATTCGAGGGCCTGCAGCAGACGGTCGCTGCTCTGCTCGTCGATGCTGACCGACAGCCGCGGCCGCTGTCGCTTGAGGGCGGCAATGGCTGCCGGCAGGATCTCGGGAGCGGCCGCAGGAATGGCCCCGATCAGCAACTGGCCATAGCCGCCCTCGCGCATGCGCTGGACGTCCTCGACCATGCGCTCGATATCGTTGAGCAGAATCTCGGCATGCCTCACCAGCTGAGCGCCCAGCTCGGTCGGCACCATCGCCCGCGGCTGGCGCTCGAAGATGGCAAAGCCGAAATGGGTCTCCAGGTCGCGCAGCATCTTGCTGGCTGCCGGCTGGCTGAGATGCATCTGCCGGGCGGCGGCACGCATGTTGCGGCGCTTGTCGAGGTGAAGCAGCAGCAGCAGGTGCTTGAAACGCATCCAGCCGCACAGGCCGGTCGATGACAGGTTGTCCACGTTTACCGGCCCTCTGATAACCTATGCCGATCAGCCAACATAGGCGCCGCTGCCAGCGGGATCAAGCAGCGCCCCGCTGCCGTCAGACGTCTTCCCTGCCAAGCAGACCGATCAACTCGGGGAGCGTGGCCTGAGCGTGCCCCGCCGCCTCGGCCTGGCCCAGCACCTCGTCGATGCCCGCTGCGGCCACCTTCGCCGCCCCCAGGTCGCCGGCCATGGCCAGGTAGTAGCCGAGATCCTTGTGGGCGTTGGCGATGCTGAAACGGAAGCCCGAGGTGTCGCGCTCCTGAATATAGGGCCGCAGCCGTTCGAGCACGGTGCCCGCCCCACCGCCCTTGGCCAGCACGTCGACGAAGACATGCGGGTCGATGCCACCCCGTTCGGCGCAGGCCGCCGCCTCGGCAAGCACGGTGGAGAAGCCCACCGAGACGAAGTTGTGCAGCAGCTTGAGCTGATGACCGGCCCCCACCGGGCCGGCATGGGTGATGTTCTCGGCGAAGCTCTCGAGCAGCGGCTGCTGCGCCGCGAACAGTTCGGCATCGCCTCCCACCAGCAGGTTGAGACGCCCCTCGGCAGCCTCCTTGGGCGTGCGCGTCATGGGGGCGTCGAGAAAACGCCCGCCCGCCTCCGCCACCGCCTCGGCGATGCGCTGCGTCGAGCTGGGAATCGCCGTGGAGCAGTCGATGATCACGCTGCCGGGCCTGAGCCCTTGCAGCACGCCATCCTCGCTCAGCAGCACCTCCTCGACCTGGGGCGAGCCGGTCACGCAGAGAATGATGACGTCGGTATGCCGGGCCAGCTCCGCCGCCGTGGCGAACGCCTGCGCCCCGTTCTCGAGCAGTGCCGCAACGGGCTGGTTGCCGGGGTGCTCGAGAAAGGCCAGCGGCCAGCCGGCGCGCTGGACGTTGGTGGCGATGCCGTGGCCCATCAGGCCGATGCCGATCATGCCCACTCGCTGTTTCGACTGCGCGTCGCTCATGTCACAACCCACCCATGCAGAGATATTTGATTTCGATGTAGTCCTCAATGCCGTACTTGGAGCCCTCCCGTCCGATACCGGACTCCTTGACGCCGCCGAACGGGGCCAGCTCGCTGGAGATGATGCCTTCGTTGATGCCCACGATGCCGCACTCCAGGGCCTCGGCCACCCGCCACACCCGGCCCACATCGCGGGTATAGAAGTAGCTGGCCAGGCCATAGGGGGTATCGTTGGCCATGCGCACCACCTCCTGCTCGTCGCTGAAGCGCAGCAGCGGCGCCACGGGGCCGAAGGTCTCCTCGTTCATCAGCCGCGCATCGCTGGAGACGTCGGTGAGAATCGTCGGCTCGAAGAAGTTGCCGCCCAGCGCATGCCGCTGCCCGCCCAGGTAGACGCTGGCCCCGCGCTCGCGGGCGTCGGCGATGTGCTCCTCGACCTTGGCCACCGCGGCCTGATCGATCAGCGGCCCCAGAGTCACCCCTTCCTCCAGGCCATTGCCGACCTGCTGCGCCGCCACCGCTTGGGCGAGGCGCTCGGCGAAGGCATCGTAGATCCGCTCGTGGACGAAGATACGGTTGGCGCATACGCAGGTCTGGCCGGTGTTACGGAACTTGGACGCCATCACCCCGGCCACCGCCTGGTCGAGATCGGCATCATCGAAGATGATGAAGGGAGCGTTACCACCCAACTCCATGGAGACCTTCTTGACCGTCTGGGCACAGGCGGCGAGCAGCACCTTGCCCACCTCGGTGGAACCGGTGAAGGAGAGCTTGCGTACCAGCGGGTTGGCGGTCAGCTCGTCGCCCACCGTGCGGGCACTGCCGGTCACCACGTTGAGCACGCCCCGGGGCACGCC
>NZ_BAEU01000064.1:0-33010 GCF_000246875.1 Halomonas sp. KM-1 | reverse complement strand
ATATCGCGAGGAAGCCCTCGACCAGGATCTCGCCGCCCCGGTCCGGCTTGCGCAGCAGGGTCAGGGCCACCGGCACCCGCTTGCCATCGCAGCCGGCCAGCCAGGTGGTATGCCCTTGCAGGTGGCCCTGCCTGTGCAGCAGACGGGAGACCTCGTCGAACCCCTCGGCATCGGCGAACAGCGCTTCCAGCGAGGTGCAGCGTGCCAGCGTGGCGGCCACGTCGGCATCGCCGAGCATGGCCGCCAGCGCCGGATTGGCGGCCAGCAGGCGCCCGCCCAGCGAGGCCTGGAAAATACCGTGCAGGGCGTTCTCGAACAGCCACTTGTAGCGGTTGCGCTCCGCCTCGAGCTCGGCCATGCGCGCCGTCAGCTCGGGGTAGTAACTCTTGCGCGCCGACTGCTGACCCAAGCCCAGCAACTGGTTGACCGAATAGCCCTCGGGGTCGCCGGCCTTCTTCATCGGCTACCTGTCGCTTGGCGCGTCACATCGCCTCCTCGTACACCACCTGAACGTCGCGGGGGCTGGAGCGGCGCGGATTGGTCAGGATGCAAGGATCCTCCAGCGCGTGGCGGGCCAGGAACGGCACATCGCTGGTATGAACGCCGAGCCTGCCCAGGCTGCCCGTCAGGCCCACGGCACGCTTCAGCTCGATCAGGTGATCGATCAACCGCGCCTTGACCTGTGTGCTGCTCAACCCGCGACAGTCGATGCCCAGCGTCTCGGCGATCCGCGTGAAGCGCTCCGGCGAGGCCTCGAAGTTGTAGGCCACCACGTGCTCGAGCAGCAGCGAATTGCACAGCCCATGGGGCAGGTCGAGAAAACCGCCGAGACTGTGCGACATGGCGTGTACCGCACCGAGGATGGCGTTGGAGAACGCCAGCCCCGCCTGCATGCTGCCGAGCATGACCTGGGAACGCAGCGCCAGGTCGTGGGGAGCCTGCACCAGCGCCACCAGATGCCCATTGATCAGACGCATGGCTTCCAGGGCGTGGGCGTCGGTCAGCGGCCCGCTGCCGGTGGAAACGAAGGCCTCGATGGCATGCACCAGGGCATCGACGCCGGTGCACGCCGTGAGGAAGGGGCTCATGGTCATGGTGACCTGAGGGTCGATCAGCGAGACGTCCGGCACCACCGACTTGCTGACGATGGAGAATTTCATGCGCCGCTGCTGGTCGGAGATGATCGCGAACTGGGAGATGTCCGCCGAGGTGCCCGCCGTGGTGGGCACGAAGATCAGCGGCGGGATGGGCACTCGCAGGGTGTCGACGCCCTCGAAGTCGATGATGTGGCCGTCGTGAGCGACGACGATGCCGATGCCCTTGGCGCAATCCATGGGGCTGCCGCCGCCGATGGCGACGATGGCCTGGGCGCCCATCTCGCGGTAGGCCATGGCGCCCGCCATGACCTCCTCGGCCCGCGGGTTGGGCGAGACCGAGGTGAAGCGCTGGCTGAAGATGCCCTGCTCCGCCAGATCCGCCTCCACCTCCTCGACCCAGCCGGCCAGTACCACGCCGGGGTCCGACACCAGCAGCACCCGCTCGGCGCCGAAGGTGCCCACGAAGTTGGCCACGGCGCGCCGGGCGCCGTCGCCGAAGATGATCTCCGGAGCCACGAACTTGCGCAGCTCGTTGATACTGGACGCCATACCGAGTCTCCCTTGACGCTGACCGGCAAAGAGGCACGGCCGAGATCAGCGGCTTCTTGTTATGTCGTCGCCTCGCGCAGGCGCATTATCGTCATGGTAAGAGCCGGCCGGCCCCCGCGCCCTTCGCCCTTGGTCGGGTACTCTCAGCCGCGCCAGAAGGTGCGCGAATGCCTTGCCTGCCTCGGCACCAGCGTTGCGATGTCGCCTGCCGAATCGGCGGCTTCGGCCACGGCCCGGTCGATCAGCTCGCGCCGGGGCGACTTGCTGCACACCGGGTCGGCCGCCGCCGGGTCGCCGGTGAGCAGGAACGCCTGACAGCGGCAGCCGCCGTGGTCCTGGTGGCGCTCGCTGCAGCTGCCGCAGGGCTCGGGCATCCAGGCGTCGCCGCGAAAGCGGTTGAACGCTTCGCTGGCGTACCAGATCTCCTCGAGCGAGCCGTCGCGCACCTGGGGAAAGGCCATGGGTAGCTCACGTGCACTATGACACGGCAACACGCTGCCGTCCGGCGCTACGGTCATGAAGATCGCCCCCCAGCCGCCCATGCACGCCTTGGGGCGCTCGGCAAAGTAGTCGGGTACCACGAACAGCAGGCGCATCTCCCTCCCGCGCTCGGCGAGACGCTCGCGCCAGCGCTGCGTTACCGCCTCGGCACGCTCGACCTGAGCACGGCTCGGCAGCAGTCCGGCGCGGTTGAGCTTGGCCCAGCCGTAGTACTGGCAGCTGGCCAGCTCCACGACGTCCGCCCCCAGCTCGTCGCACAGGGCGATCAGCCGGTCGGTGTCGTCGATGTTGTGGCGATGCAGCACCACGTTGAGCACCATGGGATAGCCGGCCGCCTTGACCGCCCGTGCCATGGCCAGCTTAGCGGCATGGGCCTTGGCCGAGCCCGCCACGGCGGCGGCCAGCTCGTCATCCGCGGCCTGCAGGCTGATCTGGATGTGATCCAGCCCCGCTTCGCGCAACGCCTCGATTCGGGCGCCGTCCAGCCCCACCCCGGAAGTGATCAGGTTGGTGTAGAAGCCGAGCCGCCGCGCCTCGGCGACCAGCACCTCCAGGTCGCGCCGCACCAACGGCTCGCCCCCGGAGAAACCGAGCTGCACGGCGCCCATGGCCCGCGCCTGGCGCAGCACATCGATCCAGGCGTCGGTGTCGAGTTCCTCACGGTAGCGGGCGAAGTCGAGCGGGTTGGAGCAGTAGGGACACTGCAATGGGCAGCGATAGGTCAGCTCGGCCAGCAGCCACAGGGGCGGGTCGATCGCTTGCGGGGACGTGGCAAGGCTCATGGGCTCGCCTCCAGCCAGCCCTGGCGCCCGGCCTCGGCGAGAAACGCCGCCACATCGTCGGCGATCTCCGCGGTACCGGGAAACTGCGCCTCCAGCGCGGCCACGATGTCCGCCTCATGGCGCCGGCCATCGACCAGCGTCAGGATCGCGCCGGCACTCTCGTTGAGCTGCACCATGCCCTCGGGGTAGAGCAGGACGTGGCGTTGCTGGGCGGGCTCCCACTGCAGCCGCCAGCCGCGGCGCAGCGCCGGAGCCACCTCCGGGCTCATGCCAGCCCCCGATGGAACACGGCCCGCTCGGTCACGCTATGGTAGGGCGGACGGCCGAGCTGATAGGCCAGGGTCATGGCGTCGAGCATGCTCCACAGCACGTCGAGCTTGAACTGCAGGATATCGAGGGCGCGCTGCTGGGTTTCCACGCTGGTGCACACCGCCAGCGCCACCTCCAGACCATGCTCGACGTCGCGGCGTGCCTCCTTCAGGCGCTTGCGGAAGTAGCCGTAGCCGGCCTCGTCGATCCAGGGATAGTGGCCCGGCCAGGTATCGAGGCGGCTCTGGTGTGCCAGGGGGGCGAACAGCTCGGTGAGCGAGGAGATCGCCCCCTCCTGCCAGCTCGCCCGGCGTACGAAATTGACGTAGGCATCCACCGCGAAGCGCACGCCGGGCAACACGTGCTGCTGCGACCACAGCTCGTCGCGGGTCAGCCCCACCGCTTCGCCCAGGGTCAGCCAGGCCTCGATGCCGCCGGCGTCGTCATCGCGACCGTCGTGGTCAAGCAGGCGCTGGATCCAGCGCCGCCGGGTGTCGGCATCCGGGCAGTTGGCCAGCAGCGCCGCGTCCTTCTGCGGGATCATCACCTGGTAATAGAAGCGATTGGCCACCCAGCCACGGATCTGCTCCGGCGTGGCGCGCCCTTCGGCCATGTCGATCTGATAAGGATGGTGAATATGGTAATAGGCGCCCTTGGCCATCAAGGCCTCACGAAAGGCCTCGGGCGAGAGTACGGCAGCCAACGGTGATGTCTGCACGGCGTTCATGGCGAGTCCCTCTTAGGCTATGTCTGAAAACTGTCTGCGCTTGGCCATACGGCGTTAAAAATCAGCTCAAAATACTCATTTACACACTACGTAAACTCCGTCTTTTCGCTGATTTTTGCCTTGTCTGGCCTTCGCTCGCCGACTTTTCAGACACAGCCTGTCTTTGCTTGTTGTTGTCTATATGGCGGCGATACTTCTGGCGGCTACAGGGTGAGCTGCATGCCGTCGTGGGCCACCTCGATGCCACGCCGGTTCAACACGGCGCGCTCCGGGGAGGCCTCGTCGAGCGCGGGATTGGTGTTGTTGATATGAATCAGAATGCGCCGCGTCGTCTCCGGCAGCGCATCGAGCTCGGCGATCATGCCCGCTTCGCCGGCCAGCGCCAGATGCCCCATTTCGAGCCCGGTGGCATGGCCGATGCCAAAACGTATCATCTCGTCGTCGTGCCACAGGGTGCCGTCCACCAGCACGCAGTCGGCCTGTTGCATCAGCTCCCGTGCCGCCTCGCTCGGCTCGCCCAGGCCCGGCCCGTAGAACAGCACGCCGCCCGTCAGCGTGTCGCGCAGCAGCAGCCCCAGGTTGTCGCCGGTGGCCGGTGCGCCGCGGCGCGGCGAATAAGGCGGCGCATTGGAGCTCAACGAGAGTGCGGTGATCTCAAGCCCGGGGCAGCTCGGCACCTGGAAGGTGCAGCGCTCACGCTCTCCTGCCAGCGGGATCTCGCGCCAGTTGAGCCCACCGTTCCAGTGGCGCAGCATGGGGAACAGCGGAAAGCCGCTGGAGAGGTCGTCATGCACGCTGGGCGTGCACCAGACGTCGAGCGGGCACCCCTCACGTAGTGACAGCAGCCCACTCACGTGATCGATCTGCGCATCCACCAGCAGCACCTCGGCAATGCCGGTGTGACGCAGGCCGCGCCTGGGAAAGAGCCCCGGAGAGACACCGAGCTGGGCACGGATGTCGGGCGAGGCGTTGCACAGCAGCCAGCGCTCGCCGTCTATGCTCACCGCTATCGACGACTGGGTTCTCGCCACGAAGCCGGGTTGGCCGAGACGCACGTCGCGGCAGTTGCGACAGTTGCAATTCCACTGCGGGAATCCACCGCCCGCCGCCGAGCCGAGTATCAGCACCTGCATGGCACTCTCCTGAAGCTGAAACACGGGACCTCTCGGCCCCGTGACGTCGGTCTATCAGCGGTTGGCAATGTACAGGGTGACTTCGAAGCCGAGGCGCAGGTCACGAAAGCTGGGCTTGGTCCACATGGCGGTTCCTCCAAGGTTGTTGTCGTGTCGAGTGGCACCGCGCCGATGGGCGACGGCAACCTCAGTAAAGCACTGGAGAGGTCTCGCCAAGACGGTACTTTGGAGGGAGAAACGCCCCTTCATTGGGCCCAGGTCCAACTTGAGGAGCCCGGCGGGTTTTCCTACGCTGGCAAGGGACCGGCGCTTCACGGCGTCGCTTCCCCTCGCCTGCAAGGAGCAATGCGACATGAGGCAATACGGATCCCCTTCTCATCCGCACTTTACACGCACCCCGCTCGCCCTCGCCGTAACCGGCGGCATGGCATTCGCAGGACTCGCCCACGCCGACGTCCAGGTCACCAATGAAGAGGTGGCCTCCGGCGTGGAGAGCGAAGAAGCCACCCTGACCGTGACTCAGGTGGTGGGCGGTATCGAACACCCCTGGGCCGTCGCCTGGCTGCCGGACGAGCGAATGCTGATCACCGCACGCCCGGGCAACCTGTATCTAGTCGACGGCGATGAGGTGACCGAGGTCGGCAATCTGCCAAAGATCGACACCGACGAAGATCAGAAGCCCGCCCCCGAAGGTGGCAACCAGGGCGGCCTGCTGGATGTCGTCGTACATCCCGATTACGACGACAACGGCTGGATCTACTTCACCTACTCCAGCCCCGGTGACGACGACTCGGTCATGGGCGACGACGAGTACGGCACAGGCACGGCGCTGGCCCGCGCCCGCCTGAGCGACGACGGCAGCGAGCTGACCGATCTCGAGACGATCTATGCCCAGGTGCCGCGCACCGCACCCGGCCGTCACTACGGTTCGCGCATCGTCTTTCCCGGCGACGGCAGCGTGATGTTCTCCATCGGCGACCGCGGCATTCGCTACCCTTCCCAGGATCTCACCGATCCGGGTGGCTCGATCATTCGCCTGCATGAGGATGGCGGCGCCTTCGAGGGCAATCCCTTCATCGAGGCGGAACCGGGCAACCTGCGTCCCGAGATCTTCTCCTACGGCCACCGCAACAATCAGGGGCTGGCACTGCACCCCGAGACCGGCGAGCTGTGGGCCATCGATCACGGTCCTTCGGGCGGCGGCGAGCAACTCTACGTCGCCGAGGCCGGCAGCAACCACGGCTGGCCACAGGTCTCCTTCGGACGGGAATACGACACCGACGAGTTCATCGGCATCGGCGAGGTGGCGCCCGGCGTCAAGCCTCCGGTACACGTCTGGGAAGACACCCTGGCGCCCTCGGGGCTGACGTTCTACACCGGGGATGAGTTCCCGGGCTGGCAAGGCAATCTCTTCATCGGTGCGCTCTATGCCGAGCGCCTCCATCGCGTGGTGCTGGACGGCGAAACCATCGCCCATGAAGAGATCCTGCTGGAGAACGAGCTGGGCCGTATTCGCGACGTGCGCCAGGGCCCCGATGGCATGCTCTATGTGCTCACCGACGAGAGCGATGGCGGGCTCTATCGCATCGAACCCGAGGCCTGACACTCGCTAGAGAGAGGTCACATCAGTCTTGGCAGGCACTCAGCCAGCTCTCCAGCGCCTCGAGGGTGACGGGAATGCTGGCTTGCAGGACCCTGAGCTCGACGGCCGCTTCGTCTTGCCGCTCATGCCGCGCGGCAAGCTCAAGGCGCCGGGCCGAGTCGGCTAACCTGCGCCCGCCAAGACTGCCCGACTCCCCTTTGAGCCGGTGTGCACGCGCGGCAAGAGCCGCTAGATCCCCCTGCTCGAAGGCCTGCTCCAGGCTCTCGGTGTGCTGCTGCAGCTGTTCACGATGCACCGCAAACAAGGCCGCCAGCGCCTCCAGTCCCAGCGACTCGCGCAACTCCCCGAGCACACCCTCATCCAGCATGTCGGCACCTACGCTTTCTTCCGCCCCCTCGGCCCGCTCCTTCCCGGACAGACCCTGGCGCAGCGCCGCTGCCAGTTCGGCACGTCGCAGCGGCTTCGCGAGGTAACCGCTCATGCCGGTAACCAGACAGCGCTCGCGCTCGGCTCCCGGTCCCCCTGCCGTCATCGCCACGATAGGCACTTCGGCAAGCCAGCCCCCTCTCGAGCGCAGGCGACGAGTCGTTTCCAGACCGTCCATGCCGGGCATCTGCACGTCCATGAAGATCATGTCGAAACTCTCACGCCCCGCCATTTCCAGGGCCTTCTCTCCGCTGTCTGCAACGCTGACAGTACAGCCGTGGCGTTCCAGCATCGCCACGGCCACCTGCTGGTTGACCGGGTTGTCTTCGACTAGCAGCACCTTCCCGCCTGCAGCGGGTTCCAGAATCGGTTGGAACACCGGTGATTCAGGCTCATTGGAAACCACCGTCTCCAGCGGCATCACCACCCAGAAGCGACTGCCCTGGCCGGGGGCGCTGTCGACCCCGATTCTGCCGCCCATGGCTTCCGTCAGGCGACGACAAATGGCGAGGCCCAGCCCGGTACCTCCGTAGCGCCTGGCCGTCGAGGCGTCTGCCTGTCTAAAGGGTTCGAAAAGCCAATCCTGCTTCTCCAGCGCAACCCCGGGCCCCGTATCTCTCACGGCGAGTACCAGCTCGCCCTGCTCGCTCAACGCCGCCTCGACACGGACCTCACCGTGTTCGGTGAACTTGATGGCGTTGGAGAGCAGGTTGAGCAGCACCTGACGCAACCGTGCCGGATCGCCCATCACGTGCTCAGGCAACGCCGGTGATAGCGCCGTCGTCAGTTTGAGCCCCTTGGCCTCGGCATGCGGCCCGAACAACCGACAGGCCTCGCCGATCAGCGTGGTCAGGCGAATCGGGCGCCGTTCGAGCTCCAGCTTGCCCGATTCAATCTTGGAGAAATCGAGTATGTCGTTGATCAGTTCCAGCAACCGTGCGGCGCTGACATGCAGGGTGCGGGCGTACTCCCGCGATTTCGGATCGATCGGCTGGTCCAGGAGCAGGTCGCTCATGCCGATGACCCCGTTCAACGGCGTGCGAATCTCGTGGCTGACGGTGGCCAGGAACTCCGATTTGGCCTGACTGGCGGCCTCGGCGCGATGCGCGGTAGCCTGTAGTTCGCGACTCAGCGACTCCAGCGAACGCCGAGCCTCGGCATTGTCGCGCGCCTCCCGCACCAGGAACACTACCACCATCAGCGCCGCCAGACTCATGGCCATGATCAGTGCCAGCAGCAGCGCATACAGCGTCTGCAGCGCCTCCCGGTCGCGGGTGGCCGATTCGGCAAGGTGGCCATTGACGGCGATGATCAGCTGCTCGGTCAGCCCCCCGACCCGCTCCAGCCGGTCGGACAACACCCAGCGTTCTTCCTGCCCCAACTGGTCGATTTCATCGAGCAGACTGTCGATGTCGGCCATGAGCACGATCAGGTCCGGCAGCAGCCGCTTGGCCAAGGGGATCTGCTGCAGCAGTTGGTTGACATCGCCACGCTGCAGCAGGTTGACCCGGCTGTAGATCAGTTCGAACCGCAGCCGCAGGGCTTCCAGTGAACGGGCACTGCCGACCTGCTGCACCAGATCGCTGCGCAACTGGATGATGTCGCGATCGAGCTTGTAGGCATGCCAGGCAGCATCGCCGATGACGCTCTGATGCAGCTCCTCCTGACGCCATGCTGCCAACCCCACCACCACCAGGGCAGCAGCGAAGAACAGCAGGGCCGACACCGCTCCCAGCTTCAGTCGCAGCGGATAGCGCAACATGCTTCAGCGCCTCGAACTAAGGCTTCGCCACGAGACCTCACTGCACATCGACGGTACCCACGTGCCAGACGGAGCGATGGCGGATGGTTTCGTTGAGCAGTTCGGGGCGCTCATCGAACGGATAGAGCACCAGCACGGGTCCCAGGTCGCGCACCGCAATGGGCTCGCCATCTCGCATGACGGCGAGAATCACGTCGTAATCGTGAAGATCGGACCAGGGTATCTCGATTTCATACTCGTTAAGGGACGTTACCCGGACCCGCTCACCTTCCGCACCGGCCGCTTCCAGCACGGCGCGAAACAGCGGTCCCTCGAAGCGTCCGACTCCCACCGTCCAGGGTGTGGCCGTCTCTATCAAGTGTGGAGAGAGCGTCATCAACTGGTCCAGGTCAAGCTGCAGCTCGCCGTCAACGTTCGGATACTCGATATTGCCCGTCACCCTGAGCAGTATCTCACCCTCGGGTGGCGGCAGCGGCGCTGCCTGTACGGGTTGGAAGGTCGAGGAAATCAGCAAAGCGGCTACCGCCATTACACAGCTTGGCCATGATCGAGGCATAGTGGACTGTCCGAGTCATTGGGATGGGCCAAGCGTACGCGAAACTGAAGAAAAGTTCAGTTAGGAAAAGCGTATTCTGGACTGGCAGGAGGCGCCGGCCTCCTGCCAGGGGGGATCACGACTTCAGTTGCTCTACCGGCTCACAGCGAACCAGATCCTCATAAGCGTGCCAGCTGGCATGCCCCAGTACCGGCAGGATCAGCGCCAGGCCGATGTAGAACGTCATCATGCCAATCAGCACGCTGCCGGTCAGAATGACTGCCCACAGCAGCATCGGCTTGAAGTTGCGCGCAACGGTGCGCACGCTCGCTTCGATGCCCTCCATGAAAGTCAGGTCCTGGTCCATCAGCGTCGGAATGGCGACCACACTGATGGAAAAGGCACCGAAGGCCAGCACCGCTCCCGCCGCGGTGCCAACCGCGATCAGTCCGAGCCCTTCCGGCGTGGTCAGCAGAGAAGCGTAGAGCTCCGCCACACCCGGCGCCTCGAAGCCGAAGAAGAGCGCGAAGAGCAGGGTTGCCAGACGAATCCAGGCCAGGAAGAAGATCATCATCATCACGCCCATCATTGCCAGCTGCCCGGCATGGGGCCGCCAGGCGCCGAAGGCGTCGCCGAGATGCGGTACGCGCCCCGCCTCGAGCGCCCGACTGATCCCGTAGGAACCTACCGCGACCAGCGGGCCGATGAACATGAAACCGGCCACCAGAGGCAGTAGCCAGTGCCACAGATCGAGGACGATGGCCCCGGCCGTGACGGCGATACTCAAGCCGACCCAGAACATGCCGTAAGCGAGACTGACGGCCGTGGCCCGGCGGAAATCCTCGAAACCCGCTGCCAGCCAGGCTCGCGGTCTGTCCATGCCAATGGGGTTGATGGTGATCTTGACGTTGGGTGCGGAGCTCTGCCCTGATCTGGTCGCTGCATTCATTGTCGTACCCCGTTTGGTCGCCTTGGTAGGGACTGGCAAGCGTCTTTCCGGTCGGGAGGTCCGGACGACGTCTTGTTGTCTTCGTAATTTCCACTCTAGTTGACCGCACACAAGAGTGCCGCGCAAAGTTGTCAACGCTGCGCGCGAAACCGCCGCGATCCTTCCACGCTGCTTCACACCCGGACGGGCGTCGTGGCCCTTGCGGGGCTTGCCGAGAGCTTCCAGGGAATAACAGCGGCCCATTGTTGTATATTCAGTCATAAGAGAATGCCGAAGTATTCCTTCTGAGCCTCTGCCGTTGGCTTTAACATCCGGCTTACGGACAGTTGAACAATAGATAACGCAATCAGGAGCCTGTCGATGAAACGGTTCTTTCGCAGGGCGGCCGCACCGGTGCTGGGGGTGCTGCTGTTCGGGGGCATCGCCGCCAAGGGACTCGCCGAACCCAGCTTCTCCTCCGAGCAGGTTGACCTCATGGCCGCCGCCTGCGCCAACTGCCACGGCACCGATGGCCGCATGGTAGGCAGTGTGCCGACCATCGCCGGGCGGCCTGCCTCAGTCCTCGAGGCGCGGCTACTCGCGTTCAAGCACGAGGATCAGAGCGATACCACCATCATGGATCGGATCGCCAAGGGCTTCACTGACGAGGAGCTCGCCGCCCTGGCAGCTCATTTTGCCGCCATCGACCCGGACGGCGATGACGATTCGCAAGCAGAACAAGAACCGCAGGAGTGAGGCGCGCCATGACACAGCATTCCCAACGTTCCGGCATCAACCGCCGGCAACTGATCAAGGGCCTGGGTGCCGCCTCGCTGCTGCCCCTGGTGGGCGGCGTCACGCCCTTCGCCATCGGCGGACAGCACGCCGGCAAGGTCGTCGTCGTGGGCGGCGGCTTCGGTGGTGCCACGGCGGCCAAGTATCTCAAGCGGGCCAATCCGGCCATCGAGGTGATACTGGTCGAGCCGGCCGAGACCTTCTACACTTGCCCGTTCAGCAACCTGCATCTGGGCGGACTGCGCAGCATGGATGAGATCGCCCACGGCTATGACGAGCTGCAGGATCGCTATGGGGTCCGCGTGATCCATGCCATGGTCGAGGACGTCGACGCCGCCGCGCACAAGGTCACCCTCTCCACCGGCAGCGAGCTCGACTACGACAGGCTGGTGCTCTCCCCGGGGATCGACATCCGCTGGAACGCGCTCGAGGGTTACGACGAAGCGGCTGCCGAGAAAGCGCCCCATGCCTGGAAGGCCGGCAGTCAAACGGAGAAGCTGCGTGCCCAGTTGGAAGCGATGGAAGACGGCGGTACCTTCGTCATGGTGGCCCCGGAAAACCCCTTCCGCTGCCCGCCAGGCCCCTACGAGCGCGCCAGCCTCGTGGCCAACTATCTGGCCCAGTACAAGCCCAAGTCCAAGGTGCTGATCCTCGACGCCAAGGACAACTTCTCCAAGCAGGGGCTGTTCATGGAGGGCTGGGAGCAGCTCTACGGCGATCGTATCGAGTGGGTAGGCCTCTCCAACGACGGCCGCGTCACTCGGGTGGACGCCGAGCGTCTGGAGGTGGAAACCGAATTCGGCACCGTGCACAAGGCCGACGTGCTCAACGTCATCCCGCCGCAGAAGGCCGGCTGGATCGCCGAACGTGCCGGCGTCACCGACGACTCCGGCTGGGTGCCGGTCAAGCCCGAGACCTTCGAATCGCGTCAGGTCGAGGACATCTACGTGATCGGCGATGCCACCGTTGCCGCGCCGATGCCCAAGTCGGGCTTCTGCGCCAACGCCCAGGCCAAGGTCGTGGCGGCTGCCATCGCCGCTTCGCTCGAGTCGCGCCCGGCGCCCGAGGCCTACTGGACCAACACCTGCTACAGCCTGGTGGGTCCCGAGTACGGTATCTCGGTGGCCGGAGTCTACCGCGTGGTGGACGGCGCGATTGCCGAAGTGGAAGGCTCCGGCGGCGTGAGCCCGACAGGCGCTCCCGGCACTACGCGGGCGCTGGAAGCCCAGTACGCCGTCGGCTGGTACAACGCCATCTGCCAGGACACCTGGGGCACGCAGACCTGAACTCCATCGCTGCAAGGCGCTATACTGCTCGGCCACCCAAGGTGGCGTCATCGAAGGGCCGCCTGCGGGCGGTCCTTTGCATTACTTCTTCTTCATTACTTCGCATTTCTCGAGGAGCTGCGCACCATGAGTCATACCGAGCTGGTCGTTTGGGCGGGGTTGACGATCGGCCTTGTCTTCGGCGCCGTCGGTCAGCTCTCCGGTTTCTGCCTGCTGCGCGGTGTGGTCAACGCCACGACACAGGGCGACTCGCGCAAACTGCGCGCCTTCGCCGTGGCCATGGGCGTGGCCGTGCTGGGCAGCCAGGCTTTGGCCGCGACCGGGCTGGTCTCGCTCGACGCCTCGCTGTACGCCGTCGACAGATTCTCCTGGCTTGCCGTGCCGCTGGGCGGTCTGCTCTTCGGCTACGGCATGGCCCTGGCCAACGGCTGCGGGGCTCGCGCTCTGGTATTGCTTGGCAGCGGCAACCTGCGTAGCTTCGTGGTGCTGGTGTGCCTGGGTCTGGCAGCCTTCATGGTGCTGTCGGGCGTGCTTGCCCCGCTGCGGCTGTGGCTCGAGGGCGCTACCACGCTGCGCCTGCCCGCGGCCACCCTGCCGAGCCTGATCGGCCTGCCGGGCTGGCTGCCGGCGCTGCTGGTGGGTGGCGGCCTGTGCGCCTGGGCTTTTGCCAATCAGGCCTTTCGCCACTCGCCGTCGGACTGGATCGGTGGGCTGGTTATCGGCGGCCTGGTGCCTGCCAGCTGGTACACCACCGGCGTGCTCGGCTTCGACGACTTCGAACCGGTGCGCCTGGCCAGCCTCACCTTCGTCGCACCCATCGGCGAGTCGCTGCAGTACCTGATGCTCTCCACCGGCACCCGCCTGGGCTTCGGCGTCAGCGTTGTGGGTGGCGTAGTGCTGGGTGCGCTGGCAATGGCGCTGCTGCGGCGGGACTTTCGCCTGCATTCGTTCGACTCGCCTGCCCATATGCTGCGCAGCATGGCGGGGGGCATCCTCATGGGCATAGGCGGCGTGATGTCCCTGGGCTGCTCCATCGGCCAGGGGCTGTCGGGCTTCTCGACGCTGTCGCTCGCCTCGTTCCTCGCCGTGGCCGGCATCGTGCTGGGTGCGCGGCTGGGAATCCGCGGGCCGCTGGCGCTGTCAAAGCATTGATCAACTGGAGGAGTCCATGCATCCGTTCCGTTACTCTCGTCACGACGCCTCTCGCCGCCGTCTGCTGCGCGGGCTGACCCTGGCCTGCGCCGGCATCGGTCTGGCCAGTTTCGCCATGCCCGGGCTCGCCAACGAGCCGTGGCAGCGCCTGGAAGCCGCTCAGAGCGTGCTGGGCGAGAGCGAGCCCCGCACCGAGGGACTGACGCTCGACCTGCCGCACGTATCCGAAGACGGCTCCGCCGTGCCGCTCACCGTCAACTTCGACGGCGAACTCGCCGAGGGCGATTACATCGAGCGCATCGATCTGTTCGCCAACGGCAACCCCTATCCCGAGGTGGCCACCTTCCGTCTGACCCAACTGAGTGCCAAGCCGGAGATCTCCACCCGGGTACGGCTGAACGAAACCCAGCAGGTCATTGCCATCGCTACCAGCCACCAGGGCGAGCGCTTCGCCACCTCACGCGAGGTTCGCATCACCGTGAGCGGCTGTCTGATGCGTAACGGCAACGATGCCAACGACGCGCTCTCCAATCCGCGCGTCAGCGTTTCCTCGGGGCTGTCCGCCGGGGAACCTGCCGAGGTACGCACGCTGATCAACCATCCCATGGAAACCGGGCTGCGCGAAGGCGATGACGGAGAAACCCTGCCCCGCCACATCGTCGAGCGTTTCAGCGTCTCCATCGATGGCAACGTGGTGTTCGAGGCCGACCTGCATCAGGCGGTTTCCGCCAACCCCTACCTGCGCTTCTTCCTCACTCCGGCAGAGAGCGCAGAGGCGGAATTCCTGTGGCAGGACGACACGGGGGAAACGGCCCACCATGTCGCCGAGCTGGATCTGTCCTGATACCGCTCGACAAGTACGCCTGAACGCAGAAGCCCCGGCCAGTGGCCGGGGCTTCTGCATTTCCTGCATGACGACTCACGCACTCAGCGCACGATCATCACCGACATCTTGGTGTGATGGACCACGTGCTCGGCGTTGGGGCCCAGTACGTAGTCGGCGAACTTGCGCTTGTTGTGCGAGGCCATGACGATCAGGTCGACCTCGAGCTTCTTGGCCGACTTGACGATCGCCTCCCAGGGCGAGCCGTCGACGATCACCGACTGCACCTTGATGTCATCGGGCACGTGCTCCTCGATGAAACGGTGCTGGGCCTGGGAAATTGCCTCGTGGGCCTTCTTGGCGAAATCGCGCGGGAAGTAGGAACCCACCAACGGCATGTGGTAATCCGGCAGCACCGTGACCACGTGCAACGATGCACCGAAGGTGCGGCACAGGGTCACCGCCGTGGGCAACGCCTTGGCCCACGATGACTCCTCGTTGAGATCCACAGCCAGCAGAATCTTGTCGTACATCTCTGCACCCTCCTCAGGCGTGGGCGGTCGACGACGGCTGCTGAAGCTTGCGCCGACGCTGCAACAGCACCACCAGGCCGAACAACAGGAAGCCGGGGATCCACATCCACTCCTTGGCCCAGCGATCCACCGGCGCCAGTACCTCGATGATCTCCTGATCGAAGTCGAAGCCGATGTCCGCCGCCAGGCTACCGAACTCGACGAAGTCGACCGTAGCCTGATCGCCATCGACCCACAGCTCCATGCCCAGCCGCTCCATGCGCTCCTCGGCGCTGTCACCGCGTGGCACCGGCACCAGCAGGTAGGTGGTCATGGGATCGCCGAAGGCATCCTCGCCGGCGATCTGCACGCGCAGCTGGCTACCATCCTCCACCTGGCCCAGCGCTTGGGCGAACTCGGCCGGCGGGATCGACTGATAGGGATCATGGATACGATCCATCCAGTAACCGGGACGGAACAGGGTGAAGGCCACCAGCAGCAGCAGAACCGATTCGTACCAGCGGCTGCGTACCAGCATATAGCCCTGGGTCCCGGCAGCGAATATCAACATGGCGATGGTCGCTATGATGAATATCACGATGCCCTGGAGCCAACCGACGTCGATCAACAGCAGGTCAGTGTTGAAGATGAACAGGAATGGCAGCGCCGCAGTACGCAGGCTGTAGTAGAACGCCTGGAAACCGGTGCGCAGCGGATCGCCGCCCGATACCGCGGCCGCGGCGAACGAGGCCAGCCCCACCGGCGGCGTCACGTCGGCCATGATGCCGAAGTAGAACACGAACAGATGCACCGCGATCAGCGGCACGATCAGACCGTTCTGCTGCCCCAGCATCACGATGACCGGCGCCATCAGCGCCGACACCACGATGTAGTTGGCGGTGGTGGGCAGCCCCATGCCGAGGATCAGGCTGAGCACGGCAGTGAGCAGCAGGATCAGCATCAGGTTGCCCATGGCCAGTATCTCGACCACGTCGGCCAGCACCAGGCCGACACCGGTCTGAGAGACCGCGCCCACCACGATGCCAGCGGTAGCCGTGGCGATACCGATGCCGATCATGTTGCGGGCACCGGCGACCAGACCGTCCCACAGGTCGAGGAAGCCCTCCTTGATGTCGGCAGCGAGACGGCTTCGACCACGGAAGAAGGCGGTGATGGGACGCTGTGTGATCATGATGCAGATCATGAACACCGTAGCCCAGAAGGCCGACAGCCCGGGCGAGAGGCGCTCCACCATCAGGCACCACACCAGCACGATCACCGGCAGGATGTAGTGCAGCCCCACCATCACCGTGGGCTTGGTGCGGGGCAACGTGACGACCTTGGAAGTCGGATCGTCGAGCTCGAGCTCGGGATAGTAAGAGCCGAGCTTCAGCAGCCCTACATAGATGGCGGCAAGGCCCAACCCTACGACCCAGGGAGTGGCGTCGCCCAGCACCGGCTTGAGCCAGCCCAGGCCGTAGTAGACGGCAAACGACAGCGCCATCAGCAGGATCAGGCCGGTCAGGAAACCGATCACCTTGTTGAGCAGCGGACGCATCGGGTTGCTCGAAGGCAGCCCCTTCATGTCGGCCTTGAGTGCTTCCAGATGCACGATATAGATCAGCGCGATATAGGAGATCACCGCCGGCAGGAAGGCGTGCTTGATCACCTCCACGTAGGGTATACCGACGTATTCGACCATCAGGAAGGCCGCCGCTCCCATGACCGGTGGCATGATCTGTCCGTTCACCGATGAGGAGACCTCGACCGCCCCGGCCTTTTCGGCAGAGAAGCCCACTCGCTTCATCATGGGAATGGTGAAGGTGCCGGTGGTCACGGTATTGGCGATGGAGGAGCCGGAAATCAGGCCGGTCATCCCCGAAGCCACCACGGCGGCCTTGGCCGGCCCACCCTTGTAATGGCCGAGCAGCGAGAAGGCGACCTTGATGAAGTAGTTGCCGGCACCGGCCTTGTCGAGCAGGGCACCGAACAGAACGAAGAGGAATACGAAACTGGTCGACACCCCCAGGGCGATACCGAACACCCCCTGGGCCGTGAGCCACTGATGGTTGACCAGGCCATACAGGCTGACCCCACGATGGGCCAGGATGCCCGGCATGTAGGGTCCGAACAGCGAGTAGAGAAGGAATATAGAAGCGACGATGGCCAGCGGCGGCCCCAAGGCGCGCCGGGTCGCCTCGAGCAGCACCACGATGCCGACCACACCGACGATCACGTCGCGCAGTATGGGCGACCCGGGCCGGTCGGAGAGCTCCGCATAGAAGAGAAAGATGTAGGCAGCACAGAAAGCCCCCACCAGCGCCAGCAGCCAGTCCTGCAGCGGTATGCGGTCGCGCGGCGAACGCTTCAGCGCCGGGTAGGCCATGAAGGCCAGGAACATGGCAAATGCCAGGTGAATGGAGCGCGCCTCGGTGGCATTGAATACCCCGATGCGAAAGATATAGGGCAGCGGCGAGGCGATCCAGAGCTGGAACAGCGACCAGGCGGCAGCCACACCGACCAGTAGCTTGCCGGGTGCCCCCAGCGGCTTGCGCGCTCCGGTATCGCTGGAGGCGACCATGTCCTCCAGGTCGGCCTCGGGGTTTCGTGGATTCGTCTTTTCGTCAGTCATTACCGTCGTGCCCCATTGGCTTGACCCTGGGCGCTGCCGTTGCAGATGTCGCCTCAGCAGCTGACCCAAACAGATGCGCGGACCCCGAGGGTCCGCGCATTTTTACCGAAGGGAGTGGTTACCCCCTACCTCTCACTCGATCCAGCCACGCTCACGATAGTAGCGAGCGGCGCCATCATGCAGCGGTGCAGTCAGACCTTCGGAGATCATGTCCTCTTCGTTGAGGTTCTCGAAGGCCGGATGCAGACGCTTGAAGCGGTCGAAGTTTTCGAACACCGCCTTGACGGTTTCGTAGACGACTTCTTCATCCACGGCAGTGGAGGTCACGAAGGTGGCCGCAACGCCGAAGGTTTCGACGTCTTCGTCGTTGCCACGGTAGAGGCCGCCGGGGATCACCGAACGGGTGTAGTAGGGATACTCCTCGATCAGGGCATCGATTTCATCGCCGGTCACCGGGATGATGCGCGCGTCGATGGTGGTGGTGGCTTCCTGGATGGAACCGTTGGGATGACCGACCACGTAAACCATGGCATCGATGTTGTTGTCGGACAGAGCCGCGGCCTGCTCGGCGGCATCCAACTGCGACGCCAGCGAGAAGGTACCGGTATCCCAGCCCATGGCCTCCATCACCACGTTCATGGTGTTGCGCTGGCCGGAGCCCGGGTTGCCGATGTTGACGCGCTTGCCGGGGAAATCGGAGAAGTGCTCGATGCCGGAGTCGGCACGCGCGACCACGGTCAGCGGCTCGCCGTGCATGGTGAAGACGGCACGCATCTCTTCCCAGGCGCCATCGGACTCGAAGTTGGCCTCACCGTGGTAGGCGCGGTACTGCACGTCGGACTGCACCACGCCCATGTCGAGCTCACCGCTCTTCATGCCGTTGACGTTAGCCACGGAGCCACCGGTGGAGGGGGCGTTACAGCGGATGTTGTGCTCGTCGCTGCCGCGATTCACCATGCGGCATACCGACTGGCCCACCACGTAGTAGACCCCGGTCTGACCGCCGGTGCCGATGGTGATGAAACGGTCCTGCGCCACGGCCGGGGCAGAGAACATGGCAGCGCCCAACAGGGCTCCCGAGAAGGCGGCTGCGGAAAAAGCATGACGTTTCATTAACACACCTCTTTAGACGTTATTGGCTAGCCGGTTTTCACCAGCTGCTTTGGCTGAAGCAAGATCCCTGGTGTGGCCAAGGCGCATGAACCTTGGCCAGCGGTTTCTACCGCTCTCATCTACTTTAGCGAAAAAAACGCCGTCATGATGGTCTTTTTCAACTGACCTAATTCTAGTAGGGATTTACGTTAAGTGTACGTTAATTCCTAAATTGCATGACTCATGAAATAGGGGTCTGCTCCTTGCCAGGGGCAGCGTAGAAATGGCATGAGCAAACGGTCAGGTCGCACTGGCGATCAGTTCCCGCTTGGCACGCTTCATGGCGGCGAAATCCGCCTCATAGAAGAACTCGTTCGCGCCCAGCGCGGGCTCGAGATGATTGAGCCAGGTGGCACGCTCGTCGTACTTGGCGAAGAACGGCCGCTGCACCCAGCTGGCTTCCCGGCCCTGGATGAAGCGCAGCACGAAGACCTTTTCGCCGTGGATCTCGGTGACTCCTTGTATCTCCACCTTGCCCGGGTCGGCGGACATGGATGGCCCCCGGGCGGTGCGCGCCAGTCCCGGCACCCGCTGCATGGCCTCGCGGTAGATCTCCCAGGCACGCACCAGCGGCACCTCGAAGTAGTGGCGGGCACCGGTGTCGCGCTCGACGAACATGTAGTAGGGAATCATCCCCAGGCGCACCTGCGTCGTCCACATCCTCGCCCACTGGTCGGCATCGTCGTTGATGTGGCGAAGCAGAGGCGCCTGGGTGCGGATCTCGGCGCCGGTGGCGCGGATGCGGCGGATCGCCTCGCGGCAGATGGGGGTATCCATCTCCTTCCAGTGGTTGAAGTGCGCCATGAAGGCGACGTGCTTGCCGGCGGCGGTCAGCTCACGGAACAGCGCGAGGATATCCTCGGCGTCCGGGTCGGTGACGAAGCGGTAAGGCCAGAAGGTCAGGCTCTTGGAGCCGATGCGAATGTCCTGGACATGGTCCAGCTCGGGGGCCATCAAGCCCTCCAGGTACATGCGCAGGTGCTTGGCCTTCATCACCATGGGGTCGCCGCCGGTCATCAGCAGGTCGGTCACCTCGGTATGCTCGGCCAGATAGCGATGCAGCGAATCGGCTTCGCTGGCGGCGAACTTGAGATCCTTGTCACCGACGAACTGCGCCCAGCGGAAGCAGAAGGTGCAGTAGCTGTGGCACACCTGCCCCTGACTGGGAAAGAACAGCACTGTCTCACGGTACTTGTGCTGCATGCCGGGCAGCGGTTCGCCGTCGAGGAGCGGCAGATTGAGATCCATCTGGCCCGCCGGGTGCGGGTTGAGTTCGGCACGAATGCGCTCGATCACCGGCGTCATCTCGGCGGCGTCGGCGTCGCGGCGAACCAGTTCGGCCACGGCGTCATAGTGCTCCGGCCTGAGCATGCCGCGCTGGGGAAAGGTGAGCTGGAAAACGGGGTCGCCCGTCACGTCGTTCCAGTCGATCAGCTCATCGATGACGTACTCGTTGACCCGAAACGGCAGCACCTGGCTGACGACCCGCATGTCGAAACGCAGGTCTTCAGGCAGATTCTGAATCGCCTCGATCTTGTCCAGTTGACGGTGGGTGTAGACCTTGAATTGGCGGGCCTCGATGACCTCGGCCCCTGCATCGCCGAGCTCGATGTTCACACGCTGGTTCATCGTCTCCTCCTGTTGTCGTGGGTCACGGCGACGCCCTGCGCGACGGCGCAAACACGCCGTCACGTCGACCTGAGGCCGGCGAGCCGTGACTTATCGGGGGAGCACATTGGTACCGTTCAGGCGGGCGACTTGCAAGTTTTTGCGTCCATTTGCAACGAATGTCACGAAAACAGAGCGAATACGCAACGATCCATTCTTTTACGCCGAACAGCGTGGGAACTTGTCGGCTTGTGGCCCTTACCACCAGACTGGAATGACATAGCAGAGGAGATAGCGAACATGTCCGCTCGCCTGGAGTGCCAGCAGGGAGACATCGCCAATCAGCCGGATATCGACGTCGTGGTCAACGCCGCCAATGCGCAGCTGCGAACTGGCGGCGGCGTGGCCGGTGCGCTGCACCGGGCAGCCGGCCCGGAACTCGAGCGCGCCTGTCGGCCGCTGGCGCCGATCGCGCCCGGTCAGGCAGTGATCACCGAGGCCTTCGGCCTGCCCAACCGCCACGTCATCCACTGCCTGGGGCCGGTCTACGGTCACGACAGGCCGGAAGCGGAGCTGCTGGCGGACTGCTATCGCAACGCGCTGGAGCTGGCCGAGCGGCACGGCCTTGCCAGCATCGCCTTCCCTGCCCTTTCGGCCGGCGCCTTCGGCTACCCCCTCGCGGAGGCCGCCCGGGTCGCCCTCACCACGGTGCAGGAGACGTTGCCTCGCTGCCCCGGCATCGAACGGGTGCGCTTCGTGCTGTTCGACGCCGGTAGCGCCACGCTCTTCCAGGACACGCTGGAATCGCTCGATCAGACGTTGTAGCCGAGTGTGCGCGGCAACCACAAGGCAATTTCCGGGAAGATCGCCACCAGCGCCAGGGCGCTGGCCATGGCCAGCACGAACAGCAGCGCCCAGCCCACGGTCTGCTCCAGCCGTATCCTGGCAATGTTGGTGGTCACCATCAGATTGACCGCCACCGGTGGCGTGAACTGGCCGATGGCGATGTTCATCGCCAGCAGGATGCCGAACCACACCGGGTTCCAGCCGAAGTGCTGCATTACCGGGAGCAGGATCGGCATCATGATCAGGTAGATCGAGATGGCGTCGAGCAGCATGCCGGCCAGCAGCACCGCCAGCATGATCAGGATCAGCAGCAGCACGCCGTTGTCGGTGAGCCCGATGATCCACTCCGCCAGGTGGCGGAAGGTACCGAGCATGGTGCCGGCCCAGGCGAAGATACCGGCCAGGGCGATGATCAGCATGACCACACCGGAGATCACTGCCGCCTCACCGAGCAGGCTCCACAGATCGCGCCAGCCGATCTCGCGAGTCAGGAACAGCCCGACCAGGGCACCGTAGGCCACGGCCACCACGGCCGCCTCGGTGGGCGTGAACAGACCCGAGCGCAGCCCGCCCAGGATCAGCACCGGGGCGAACAGCGCCGGCAGCGCCTGCTTGAAGGTCTCGCCCACCTTGAGCCGTTCCGCTCCCTCTACCGGCGTGCCGCCCTCCCAACCATAGCGCCTGGAAACCAGAAGCGCCGGCACCAGCAGTGCCAGGCCAGCCAGGATGCCGGGAAACAGCCCGGCGGCGAACAGCGCCCGTAGGTCGACCCCGGGCACCACGATGGAATAGAGGATCAGCGCCACCGAGGGCGGGATCAGAATGGCAGTGGAGGCGGACGCAGCGATCAGCGTGGCCGAGAAGGGCTTGGGGTAGCCGGCCTTGGTCATGCTCGGCAGCATCACCATGGCCACTGCCGCGGCGTCTGCCGGCCCGGAGCCGCTCATGCCGCCCATGATCATGCACACCAGCACCGCCACCAGCGCCAGGCCGCCATGACGAGGGCCGATCAGCGCCTGAGCGAAACGCACCAGACGCAGCGCGACCCCGGCGCGCTCGAAGATCAGCCCGGTCATGATGAATAGCGGGATGGCGATCAGCGGGTACTTGGCGATGCTGTTGTAAGTATTGGTACCAAGGGTGGCCAGCATTTCCGGGGTGAGGCCGACGAGGATGCCCACCGCACCGGCCAGTGCCAGGGAGAAGGCCACCGGCACGCCGGCGATCAGCAGCCCGGCGAAGGCCAGGATCATCCACAGGTCAGGGCTCATCGTCGAGCCTCCCGCGCAGACGATCGACGGTCTGCTGCACCAGACGCACCAACATTGCCGCCGACAGTAGCGGCAACCACAGCAAGTACCACCACTGCGGCAGGCCAAGCCCCGGTGACAGCGACTCCCACTGGTACTCCTCCCAGGTGAGCTTGGCGCCGAACCAGGTGATCAGCCCCAGCACGATGGCACCGCAAAGCCCCTGGAACAGGATAAGTGCACGCCGCGGCGCAGCCGGCAGGGCCCGCTCGAGCAGGCCGATACGAATGTGGCCGTTGCGCCGTAGCGCCACCGAGGCACCGGCGAAGGTGAGCACCACCAGCAGGAACACCGAGAACTCTTCGGTGAAGGCCAGCGAGCCACCAGTCACGTAGCGCGTGATGACGTTGCCCAGACTGATCAGTGAAATGATCGCCAGCGCCAGCGAGCCCAGCCAACGCTCGGGCCTGGCATCGGGAGAGAACTTCATGGAAGCCTCGCAATTGAAGGTCCGGCTCCGATAGAACCGGACCTAGGCTTTGATGGGGCTCAGCGAGCCTCGATGGCCTGACGCGCAGCTTCGACCAGCTCCGGGCCGATCCGCGGAATCCACTTGTCGTGCACGCTGCGGGTGGCATTGACGAAGGCGGCATGCTGCTCTTCGGTCAGCTCGGTGACCTGCACGCCGCGTTCCTGGATGTCGGCCAGCCGCTCGCTCTCCTGCTCGCGGGTCATGGCGATCTCCCACTCGCCGGCCTCGACGGCGGTCTCACGCAGGATCTCGCGATGCTCTTCCGAGAGCGAATCCCATACGCGCTGGTTGACGGCGAAGATCAGCGGGTCGTTCATGTAGTTCCACAGGGTCAGGTGCTCCTGGCCCACCTGGTCGATGCGCGCCACGTCGAACACTGACAGCGGGTTCTCCTGACCGTCCACGGCACCGGTGGTCAGCGCCGGCTGGGCATCGGTCCAGCTCATCTGGGTGGGGTCGGCCCCCAGTGCGGTAAAGGTGTCCTGGAACAGCGGCGAGCCCACCACGCGGATCTTCAAGCCGTTGAGGTCGCCAGGCTCGCTGATCGGACCGCGGGAGTTGGAGAGCTGGCGGAAGCCGTTCTCGCCCCAGGCCAGCGGAATCACGCCGCGGGATTCGATGGCTGCGAAGACCATCTCGCCGGCCTCGCCGCCAGTCACCGCATCGACCGCCGCCTCGTCGGGCATGAAGAAGGGCAGCGAGAAGAGGTTGAGCTCGGGCACCTGGGGCGACCAGTTGATGGTCGAGCCCACGGCCATGTCGATCAGGCCGGAGCGCATGGCGGAGAATTCACGGGTCTGGTCGCCGGCCACCAGCTGCGAATTGGGGTAGACGCGCAGGGTCAACTCGCCCCCCGTGCGCTCCTCCACCAGTTCGGCCCATTTCTCCGCCGCCTGGCCCCAGGGAAAGGCGTCGGAGAGAACGGTGGAAACGGAAAGCTCCCGCGCCTGGGCAGAGAGTGAGGCCGTGAGTACGGCGGCACCGGCCAGGGCCGCGGCGATACGGGTGATACGACGTGGTGAATTCATGACGTGTCCTTGCAGCAGGGGCCGGCTCCGACAGGGCCAGCCGTGATTATCGTTCTGGCGGGCATCGACAATTTCGCCTCGCCTCGACATTCTACGATGTCGGGCGTTGAATGGTAGTCCGTTAACGATATCGGCGACGCACGGCATCGGGCTGCCATCCTCGCCGGGGCGAATACGACAAGGAGCCAGCCGTGCCACTGCGCGACCTGCTGTTGGGCCTCTCGATCGTGATGATCTGGGCCTTGAACATCATCGTCATCAAATGGGGGGTAACGGAACTACCGCCGCTGCTACTCACCACCCTGCGCTTCATTCTGGTGGCGGCGCTGCTGGTGCCCTTCCATCCGGTGGCGCGTCGTCATCTGCCCTTCCTGCTGCTGCTCTCGGCCACTTTCGGCACCCTGCACTTCGCCCTGCTGTTCATCGGTCTGGGTCAGGCGGAGGCCGGCACCGGCGCCCTGCTGGTGCAAATGGGCACGCCCTTCGCCACGCTGCTGGCGGTGCTGTTCCTGGGCGAGCGCCTGAGCGTCAAGCGCGTGGTCGGCCTCGCGCTGTCGTTTGGTGGGGTAGTGGTACTGGCCGGCGGCCCCAGCCTGCCCTCGGCGCTACCCATGACGCTGCTGCTGCTCAGCGCCTTCGGCTGGGCCGTGTCGCAGCTGCTGATCAAGATGGGACCCAATATCCCGCCGTTGGCACTGGCCGGCTGGACGGCCCTGCTCGCCGTACCCCAGGTGGCCATCGGTTCCTGGTGGTTCGAAAGCGGCCAGATGAGCGCCATGGCCACCGCCGGCTGGTTCGGCTGGGGCGCAGTGTTCTATACCGCGGTAATGTCGTCGATCGTCGCTTACGGCATTTGGTACGGCCTGCTGCGGCGCCATCCGGTAAGCCGACTGGCTCCGCTGAGCCTGATGGTACCGATGGGCGCAGTCGTGCTGGGCATCGTACTGCTGGGAGAGAGCCTCAACGTCCATGTACTGATCGGCGGCGTCATGGTCATCGCCGGCGTGGCACTGATCGTGATTCGCTTCCGCGCCCTGCTCGGTCGCTGACGGTCGAGACGGCGGCCCTTTTCAATCCGTCTCCGGCGCCGCTTCCGCACCGGCACCGCCCGGCCTGCGCGTACTTCCTCGCAGCATCGGTGTCACCGGCAGCATGATGTGCTCGGGCTCGGTATCGGCGTGAGCGATCTGCTCGAGCAACAGCTCCGTGGCCTTGACCACCATCTGCTCGACCGGCTGCTGCAGCGTCGTCAGCGAATGGCTTGGCCAGGTCGACATGGGGATGTCGTCGAAACCGATGACCGACACCTCTTCCGGCACCGCGAGGCCGAGCTCGTGGCGCAGCGTCTCCATGGCCGCAATGGCCATGAGATCGTTGGCGGCAAACAGCGCGTCGGGCACGCTGGGCGCAGCGAACAGGCGCCGCGTGGCCTGGCTGGCGTCGAGGTAGCGATAGTTGCCGACCTCGACGGCATGGCACTCCTGCCCCCGCGACGCCAGGCCCGCCAAGAACCCCTCGTAACGCTGCTGGTTGGTCGAGGAGTCCTCCAGACCGGCCAGGTAGGCGATGCGCCGATGCCCCAGGCTGGCCAGGTAGCTGCCTGCCCAGAACCCGCCGCGGTGATTGTCGCAGCCGACCTGGCTGATGCCGGCGTAGTTGACGGTACGGTTGACGATCACTACGGGAATGCCGAAGTCCGCCACCGTTTCTGCCTGCTCGGTATCCAGGGTGATGGCGAGCATGAGCACCCCCTCGACCTGGCTTCTGATGATCTCCTCGATCACCGAGTCGAAGCCCCGGTCGGAGGGAGCGAAGAACAGCAGCAGGTGATACCCCTGCTTCTGGAAGAAGCGTGACGCGCGCTCCAGCACGAAGGTATAGAACGGGTTCTCGAGGCTGTAGGTCACCACCGCGATGGTGCGGCTCGAGCGTGTGATGAGCGAGCGGGCGATGGTATTGGGGCGATAACCCAGCTCGCGCGCCGCTTCCATCACCTTCTTCCGGGTCTTGTCAGAAACACTGGCATTGGGCGAAAAGCTGCGACTGACGGCCGACTGCGACACGCCGGCCAGTCGGGCCACATCACGGGACGTTACGGATTTCCTTTTCATGCATGGAGCTCGCAGCGGGCGGATACCGAAATGACGGGAATCGTACCACTTTGCCACGGCAGACGCCGGTAGCGGCTCAGAAGCCGACCCGGTCGCCGCCCTTCAATTCCAGGATCTCGCGCGCCTCGTCCGCTGTGGCCACGGCCAGCGAGAGCCCTTCCAGCAGCTCGCGCACCTTGCGCACCTGGCTGGCGTTGCTTTCCGCCAGCCGGCCCGGCCCGAGCCACAGGGAGTCCTCCAGCCCCACCCGTACGTGCCCGCCCATGGCGGCAGCCTGGGCCGCGATGCGCATCTGACTGCTGCCCGCCCCCAGCACGGACCAGGCATAGCCGTCGCCGAACAGCCTGTCGGCGGTGCGGCGCATGTGCATGACGTCCTCGGCGTGGGGGCCGATGCCGCCCAGAATGCCGAACACGCTCTGCACGAAGAGCCGCCCGCCCACGACGCCGCGATCCACCAGGTTGCGCAGATTGTAGAGATGGCCGATGTCGTAGCACTCGCATTCGAAACGCGTGCCGTTGCGTGCCCCCAGGGTCATGGTCTTCTCGATGTCGGCAAAGGTGTTCTTGAACACCAGGTCGCGGCTGTTCTCCAGGTGCTCGCGCTCCCACTCGTGCTCGAACGCCTGGAAACGCTCCAGCATCGGGAACAGCCCGAAGTTCATCGAGCCCATGTTCATCGAGGCCAGCTCAGGCTGGAACTCGATGGCGGGGCGCATGCGCTCCTCCACCGTCATGTGCGGGCTGCCCCCCGTGGTGAGGTTGATCACTGCATCGGTGGAGGCCTTGATCCGCGGCAGGAACTTCTCGAACACCGCAGGATCCTGGGTCGGCCTGCCGGTGCGGGGGTCGCGGGCATGCAGGTGCAGAATGGCGGCACCCGCCTCGGCAGCAGCGATGGCCGCCTCGGCGATCTCCTCGGGCGTCACCGGCAGATGGGGCGACATGGAAGGCGTATGGATGGCGCCGGTGACGGCACAGGTGATGATGACTCTACGTTGCGTCGCCATGAAAGACCTCGCTGTTGTGATACAGGAATTCGTGGAGCCGCGCCACGCGCCAAGCCCTTACAGCGACTCGACGTTGGCGCAGACGCTGAGCGCCTGACCGGAAATGTTGGCGCCCCCGGGAGAGGCCAGGAACAGGGCCATGGCCGCGATGTCGCTGGGCTCGACCATCTTGCGCATGGACACCTTGGCCAGGTTCTCCTGCTCCATCTCGTCGCGACCGATGCCGCGCTGCGCGGCGCGGTCGGCGATCACCTGCTCGATGCGCGGGCCGCGTACGATACCCGGCAGGATCGCGTTGACCCTGACCCCCGCCGGGCCGAGCTCGCAGGCCAGGCTCTTGGTCAGCCCCACCACGCCCCATTTGCTGGCGGCATAGGGGGTGCGATAGGCGAAGCCGAGGCGCCCCGCCACCGACGCCATGTTGAGCAGCACGCCTCGGCTCTCACGCAGTGCGCCGGCGGCCCGCTTGGCCACGTAATATTGGCCGTTGAGATTGATGTCGATGGTCTGACGCCACGCTTCGCTCTCGATCTCGTCGATCCCGGCCGTCGGCCCCGCGATGCCGGCGTTGTTGACCACCACGTCCAGCCCGCCCAGGCCGACCGCCTCGTCGAACAGACGCACCACGTCCGCCTCGCGGCTGACGTCCGCCCGGGTTGCCGCGATGCCCTCGGGCAGCGCCGCCAGGGCGGCCTCGTCGACGTCGCACACGTGCACGCGCGCACCGGCCTCATGGAAGGCCTGGGCAATGGCCAGGCCAATGCCGTTGGCGCCCGCCGTTACCAGCACTCTCAGGCCCTGCCGCGGAATCAGGCTGTCTACCACTTTCATTGTCGTGTCTCCCGGATGGGTGGAACGGTCGTCGCCCCGCTAGCGCAGCGACGGCAGCCAGGTGGAGAGGAATGGCACCACGCTAATGATGAAGAGATTGACCAGTACGATGGCGACGAAGGGCAGGATCGACCAGGTCAACCGGGCCACGCCGACCTTGGATATCTGCGACGCCACGAACAGGTTGAGGCCCACCGGCGGCGTGAACATGCCCATGGCCAGGTTGACCACCATGATGATGCCGAAATGTACCGGGTCGAAGCCGAAGCTCACCGCGATCGGCAGCAGGATCGGCACGAAGATCAGGATCGCCGCAGCGGCTTCGATGAACATACCTGCCATCAACAGCAGCACGTTGACCAGCACGATGAACAGCAGCGGGCTGTCGATGGCACCGATGACGAAGTTGGACAGCATCGACGGCACCCGCAGGCTCTGCAGGATCCTGCCGTACAGCCCGGCGGCGCCGATGATGCTGAGCACCACGGCGGTGGTGACGGCGGCCTCCTGAAGGATGCCGACAATGTCCTTGAGCGTTATTTCGCGGTAGATCACGAAGCCGACGAGGAAGGAGTAGACCACGGCGATCACCGCCGCCTCCGTCGGCGTGAAGATGCCGCCGTAGATACCGCCGAGGATGATGACCGGCATCAGGATCGCCAACAGTGCCTTGCGCCCTGCCGTGAACATCTCGCGCCAGGAGCTGCGCTCGCCGCCGCCATGACCGTGATAGCGGGCGTAGCCGTAGGCGAAAAGCAGCAGGCTGAGGGTGATCATGAGACCCGGCAGGACGCCGGCGACGAACATGTCGCCCACCGAGACGTTGGCGGCAATACCGTAGAGGATCAGCGGTATGCTCGGCGGAATGATCACCCCCAGCGCCCCGGAAGCCGCCTGATTGGCCGCCGCGTAGCCGGAGGCATAGCCCTTGGCGATCATCGCCGGTATCAGGATCGAGCCGATGGCGGCCGTGGTGGCCGCCCCGGAGCCCGAGATGGCGGCGAAGAACAGCGAGGTGATGATGGCCACCATGGCCAGCCCGCCGGTCATGCTCCCCACCATGGTATTGGAGAAATCCACCAGCCGCCGGGAGATACCGCCGCTCTGCATCAGGTAGCCCGCCAGGATAAAGAACGGGATCGCCATCAGCGGGAAGGAGTTGACCGAGGTGATGTACTGCTGGGCCACGATCAACATCGGCATCAGCTCGCCCTGCCATACCGTGATGGCCGAGGCCAGGCCCAGCGAGAAGGCGATGGGCACGCCGATGACGAACAACACGATCAGCAGCAGGAAAAGCAGCAGCGCCATCAGCTTCTCTCCTCTTTGTCGTTGCCTACGACCTCATCGATCAGCAGCGCCACCGAATTGACCAGGATGACGATCCCGCCCAGAGGTACGGCCAGGTAGGGCCACATCATCGACACCCGGGTACTGGGCGCCGTCTGATTGGAAACCCGGCCCACCATCTCGAAGCCGTACTTGACCAAGATGAAGGCGAACAGCGCCGAGGCCAGCACGACCAGGACGCGCATGACTCGCGCCAGCCTCGGCCCGGCGAATTCGAGTACGATATCGACCGAGATCATCAGCCCTTTGCGATAGGCATAACCGGCACCGATGAAGGTGAGCCAGATCATGGCGAAGCGGGCGATCTCGTCCGAGAAATAAAGCGGTCTTCCCACCACGAATCGCGCGAAGACCTGCCAGAAGATCAGCACGGTCATGACCAGCAACAGCCCGGCGAGCCCCCAGCCGACCAGGCGATTGAACAGGTCGATGCCCCTGTTGGTTTGCCGCAGTAACGTCTTCATGACTGCCTCGTGTCGCTAGTTGACGGCGCGGGCGGCAGACCGCCGCCCGCGGGCCACATCAATACTCGAAATTGATGGCAGCCTCGACGAGGTCCTCGCCCACGGTGGGAGCCCACTTCTCGATGACCGGCTGCACCGCCTCGCGGAAGGGGTCCAGTTCGGGCTCGGTGACGGTCATGCCCAGCTCCGCCAACTGGACCAGGTAGCGCTGCTCGAGCTCCTGGCTGGCCTCACGCTGCACTGGCAGGGCAAGCTGCGCCGCTTCCAGGATGATCGCCTGGTCCTCTTCGCTGAACGAATTGAACAGGTCCAGCCCCATCATCAGCGGTGCCGGCGAATAGACGTGCTGGGTCATGTTCAGGTAATCCTGAACCTCGTAGAAATTGACGTCGTAGATGGTCGGCAGCGGGTTCTCCTGGCTGTCCATGACCCCCTGCTGCAAGGCGGTGTAGACCTCGGTCCAGGCCATCGGCGTGGCATTGGCGCCCAGCGCCTCCCAGGTATCCACCTGGACGCGGCTCTCCTGGGTGCGGTGATTGATGCCGCGCAGATCGTCCGGGTGATTCAGCTCCCGCACCGAATTGGTGTTGTGGCGGAAGCCGTTCTCCATCCAGGCCAGGATCTTGACGTTCATGCCCTCCTCGGCCAGCTGAGCGAGATGCTCGCCGTGCTCGCTGTCGAGAAAGGCATAGGCGTGGTCGTGGTTCTCGAAAATGTAGGGGAGATCGAAGAGCAGGAACTCGTCGACGAAGCCGCCCATGGGCCCGGTCGAGGAGATGCCGGCGTCGACGATGCCGAACCCCATGCCCTCGACGACCTCGCGCTCGGCACCGAGGGCATTGTCATAGTGGGGGTCGATGGAGAGGCGACCCTCGGAGAGGCGCTCCAGCTCCTCACCGAACTTCAGCACGCCGATGCCCTGCTGCGAGTCGGGCCCCAGGGGCAGGCTGACGTCGATGACGCGCTCCGTGCCGGCCTGGGCAGCGGCGGCCATGGCAAGTGACAGCGCCATCGCCAACGGCGCCTTGAGGAAAACGGGGTGGGTATTGTGACTCATGTTGCGCTCCTTTCGAGTTGTCGTTGTGGTCATCCTGGAATTCGTATGCATCTCCTTTCGCTCCCGCTATCAGAAGCGAGCTGCGTAACGTTTAGATCAAGATGGACTACGTATGCAAATCAATTGAAAGAAATCCATCGAAACTCATTCACAAGCCTATGATCAAAAAGAAAATATACTTTAGTATTGTGCATAGAATACGTATGCCAAAAATTGCAGGCATCGTCGTGCCGCGAATATGCGCGCATGCGCAGCGCAGGCTCGCAGCGAGCGACGCACTGCCATGCAGATGCGCTGCAACGTTAGCGACGGCGTAGCGATTGATGTCAGGGGGGCGCGATCGATGCCAAGGGGCGCGATCGATGCCAGGGGGCGCGATCGATGTCAGGGGGCGCGAGGCCGGGCGCACTCCGAGGCGCTGCCTGGCCAGGTCACGCAGTCGCCCACTTCGATATCGTGTGCCTCGAAATAGCCGGCATTGACCTCCAGCGCCGCATGATAGGTCACGCCCGCCAGGGTGACCGGGCAGTCGTAGGGATTCTGCGAGGGGCAAGGCTGCATGGTGGCCTTGGCTGCGATACGCCCTTCGGCGTCGAGGAAGGCAATGTCCAGCGGGATGCGGGTGCGGTACATCCAGAAGCCGCCCTGGGGCGACTGGGGCTCCGTGTAGAGAAACAGCATGCCGGCGTCCGCCGCGAGATGGTCGCGATCCATCAGCCCCTTCTGGCGCTCGGCCGAGCTACGGGCCAGCTCCACCTCGAGCCGATGGCGCTCGCCCTCGGTCACGATCTCCAGCGGCGCACGTTCGAGCGTGAACGACTCCCCGGCCCCGGCCGGCCACTGCCAGACGAGCAGCAAGCCGACAAGCAGGGCCAGAACGACAGCCTGGGTCCCGCGGGTGCCGAGCGTCAGGCCTGCCGGGCGTTTCAAGGCATCGCACCCTCGCGCTGACCGAGAATCGCCATCAGGTCGATGCGAGTCTCTCGTGTGCTGAGGTCCAGCAGCCCTTCGAGCGCCTGAAGGTGCTCGTGGATGCAGCGCCGTGCCGCCTCACCGTCGCCGTCACGCAGGTGCGAGAGCAGCGCCGGATGATCCTCGGCCAGGTAGCAGCTCGCCAGGCCGGCCCGCTTGTACAGGGCGATGACGATGGAAGTACGCAGGATCAGGTCGGTGAGCATGACGCCGAGCACCCGGTTGGGAGAATGCTCGGCAAGCAGGTGGTGGATCGCCAGGGAGTGCTCGATGCGGGCCGCCTCATCGCCGCGGGCATGGGCCTCGGCCTCTCGCTCGACGCGCGTGGCAACTTCCCTCAGCAACTCGGCGTCGAGCCGGCCCGCCAACAGGGCCGCCACCTCGCCCTCCACCAGGCGCCGTGCAGCGAAGGTCTCGCGGGTCTCCTCGATGCTCGGTGCGCGCACCCGGGCCACCTGGTTGGGCTGCTGGCTGACGACGTGGTCGGCAGCCAGCCGGGTCAGCGCCTTGCGCACCACCGAACGGCTGACGCCGAAGATCTCGCCCAGCGCCACTTCAGGCAGACGCGTGCCCGGCGGCAGGCGCTGAGTCAGCACCGCCGCGCGCACCTTGTCGACGATGAAACGATCGCTGATCCTGCCGCCTGCCCGGGTTTCGGCGGCAACCTCGTCCTGCCAGGTGGTGCTCATGGCCTGCCCTCTCGCCTTGTCATGGGCTTACCTTCGCACGTTTCCTCTATTCTGGCCACAGGAAAGCAGGCTTTCTGTATACAAAATAAAACTAACGACAAATCACGCCTGGTGCTTCTCGGAAACATCGAGAATCTTCAGGGTATTGGTTCCACCGTGGGCGTTCATGTGATCGCCCCGGGTCAGGATGACATGATCCCCCGGTTCGGCAATCCCCTGTTGCACCAGCAGCGCCAGCGCCCGGTCGTTGAGTTCGCTGGCCGCCATCGCGCTGGTGTCGAACGGCAGCGAGACCACGCCGCGGTAGAGCGCCATGCGGCGCTGGGCGATGGGACTGTGGGCGAGCCCGACGATGGGTAGCCCCGAGCGGATGCGCGAGGCGATCAGCGGCGTGTAGCCGGTGGAGGTCATGCAGGCGATGGCGGCCACCCCGGTGAGGTGGTTGGCGGCGTACATCGCGGAGAGCGCGATGGTCTCGTCGATGCGCGAGAAGCCCTCGTGAATGCGGTGCCCCGACTCCTGGGCCACACGCTCGCGCTCGGCGCCGAGGCACACCCGG
>NZ_BAEU01000065.1:0-13145 GCF_000246875.1 Halomonas sp. KM-1 | reverse complement strand
GCCGTGGTCGCGGTGCTCGCCGAGCCAGATGCCCTGCCAGGTGCCCAGCGCCAAGCGGCCGTCGCGCACCGCCAGGGTCAGTTGGGTGCCGAGCAGGCTGGCGCAGACGTGGGCGGGCATGTCGTCCGGCCCCTCCAGGGTGTGGCGGAAATAGGGCAGATCCCCCGGGATGCGTTCACGCAGGAAAGCGTCGAGATCGTGGCGCACGTCCGGATCGGCGTTTTCGTTGAGGGTCAGCGAGGCCGAGGTGTGCAGCAGCTGCAGATGCAGCAGGCCGACCTTCATCTCGCGCAGTTCGGCCAGCGCCCTGGTTATCTCGTCGGTGATCAAGTGAAAGCCGCGCGAGCGCGGCGCCAGGCGCAGTTCCTGCTGATGCCACATGGCGACTCTCCTCGTCGGTGGCTTGGACGGATGTTCGTCCATGCTAGCGGGTCTGTCGGCAAGGCCCAAATCAGCTGCAAAAAAAGGCGCGACCGAGGTCGCGCCTGAACGCCGCCAGCTCAGGCGACGAGAGAGCAATCTTTCAGCTGGCCAGATCGAGCACCACCCGGCCTTCGATCTTGCCTTCGTGAAGTCGCTGGAAGACGTCGTTGATGTTCTCCAATCGGTCGGTGCTCACCGTGGCCTTGACCTTGCCCTCGCCAGCGAAGTCGAGCGATTCCTGCAGGTCCTGACGGGTGCCGACGATGGAGCCACGCACAGTGATGCCATTGAGCACGGTCTCAAAGATCGGCAGCGGGAAGTCGCCGGGCGGCAGGCCGTTGAGTGAGATGGTGCCGCCGCGGCGCACCATGCCCTGGGCCTGCTCGAAGGCCTTGGGCGACACCGCCGTGACCAATACGCCATGGGCGCCACCGATGGCCTTCTTGAGATAGGCCACCGGGTCGGTCTTGGCGGCGTTGACCGTGACGCTGGCTCCCAGGCGCTCGGCCAGTGCCAGCTTGGCATCGTCGATGTCGACGGCGGCCACGTTGAGTCCCATGGCCTTGGCGTACTGCACTGCCATGTGACCCAGGCCGCCGATGCCCGAAATGACCACCCATTGGCCGGGGCGGGTGTCGGTGACCTTGAGCCCCTTGTAGACGGTGACGCCGGCGCACAGTACCGGGGCGATTTCGACGAAGCCGACGTTGTCCGGCAGGTGACCGGCGTAGTCCGCCACCGCCAGGGTGTAGTTGGCGAAGCCGCCGTTCACCGAATAGCCGGTGTTCTGCTGCGACTCGCACAGGGTTTCCCAGCCACCCAGGCAGTGCTCGCAGTGGCCGCAGGCGGAGTGCAGCCAGGGTACGCCGATGCGGTCGCCCTCTTTCAGGTGCTTGACCCCGGCGCCGATGGCGGCGACGTGACCCACTCCCTCGTGGCCGGGAATGAAAGGCGGGTTGGGCTTGACCGGCCAGTCGCCGTGGGCGGCGTGCAGGTCGGTATGGCACACGCCGGAAGCAGCGATCTTGACCAGCACCTCGCCGGGGCCGGGACGCGGCACCTCGACCTCTTCGATGGCCAGCGGTTCGCCGAACTTGCGCACCACGGCGGCTCTCATCGTCTTGTCCATAGCCTTGCTCTCCTTATCTCCTGTCGTGTCGGACGGCAGTTGCCGAGCGACGGAATCAACGCAATCGCCAGGGCCTGGAGTGGTGGGCCACTCTCGAAAAGAGGAAGGACGCCGCCCGACGGGGGGCGGGCGACGTGGTTCACGACATGCCGGCTCAGAAGAAGCCGAGCGGGTTGATGTCGTAGCTCACCAGCAGGTTCTTGGTCTGCTGGTAGTGCTCGAGCGCTACCTTGTGGGTCTCGCGGCCGACACCGGACTTCTTGTAGCCACCGAAGGCGGCGTGGGCCGGGTACTGGTGGTAGCAGTTGGTCCACACACGGCCGGCCTGAATGCCGCGGCCCATGCGGAAGGCGACGTTGATGTCGCGGCTCCACACGCCGGCGCCGAGGCCGAACTCGGTGTCGTTGGCGATGGCCAGGGCCTCGGCCTCGTCCTTGAAGGTGGTCACCGCCACCACCGGACCGAAGATCTCCTCCTGGAACACGCGCATCTTGTTGTTGCCCTTGAGCAGCGTCGGCTGGATGTAATAGCCCTTGTCGTAGGCCGGATCGAAGCTCTCCTTGTCGCCGCCGGTGAGGAACTCGGCGCCCTCTTCACGGGCGATGTCCATGTAGGACATGATCTTGTCGAACTGCTCCTGGGAGGCCTGAGCGCCGACCTGCACGTCGGTGTCCAGCGGGTTGCCGCGCTTGATCTTACCCACACGCTCCATGACCTTGGCCATGAAGGCGTCGTAGATGTCTTCCTGAATCAGCGCCCGCGACGGGCAGGTACACACCTCGCCCTGGTTGAAGAATGCCAGCACCAGGCCCTCGGCAGCCTTCTCGATGAACGCCGGCTCGGCGTCCATGATGTCGGCGAAGTAGATGTTGGGCGACTTGCCGCCCAGCTCCACGGTGGAGGGAATGATGTTGTCGGCGGCGCACTTGAGGATGTGCGCGCCCACCGGGGTGGAGCCGGTGAAGGCGATCTTGGCGATGCGCTTGCTGGTGGCCAGCGCCTGACCCGCTTCGGCGCCGTAGCCGTTGACCACGTTGACCACGCCCGGCGGCAGCAGGTCGCCGACCAACTTCATCAGCTCGAGTACCGAGGCCGGGGTCTGCTCGGCGGGCTTGAGCACTATGCAGTTGCCGGCGGCCAGCGCCGGAGCCAGCTTCCACACCGCCATCAGCAGCGGGAAGTTCCACGGGATGATCTGCCCCACCACGCCCAGCGGCTCGTGGAAGTGATAGGAGACGGTGTTGGCGTCGATGTCGGCGGCGGTACCCTCCTGAGCGCGGATACAGCCGGCGAAGTAACGGAAGTGGTCGACGGCCAGCGGCAGGTCGGCGTTCAGCGTCTCGCGCACCGCCTTGCCGTTGTCCCAGGTCTCGGCGACGGCGAGCTTCTCCAGGTTCTGCTCGATACGGTCGGCCATCTTGAGCAGGATGTTGCTGCGCTCGGCAGCGGAAGTCCGGCCCCAGGTGGGAGCGGCGGCATGGGCGGCATCCAGCGCCTTGTCGATGTCCTCGGCGGTGGAGCGCGGAATCTGGCAGAACACCTCGCCGTTGACCGGGCTGACGTTGTCGAAGTACTGGCCCTTGACCGGCGGCACGAACTCACCGTTGATGTAGTTGCCGTAGCGCTGTTCGAAGGTGATGACGGAACCGGACTGACCGGGATTGGCGTAGATCATGACGTGGCTCCTGCACATTGAGATTATTAGGGGCTCGATAAGGGTGGGCCTTCTCACGAACCTATTCCAAGCGTAGCGGGATCTTGAAAGGTAGCTATCGTGCCAAGGACCCACCCAATCGGTTCTTTAGTAGTAATTACAACAGGGGGAGGGAACACAAGCCTCCCGTTACGTCAACAACGGGGTAGAGATGCGTCAAACTGCGTGTCAGTTCGTATTTCACCGCACCTGATCTATGGCCTCGAAAAGCCAACACCCGCAGCGATTAGCGTCCCGCTGTCTCGAAGCTGACGGTCTCGAGCCAGGCACGTATGGCCCATAGCCCCTCTTGACTGACGTAATCCGACATCCGTGGCATCAGCACCCTGCCACCCCGCTCGGAGCCGTGTGTCACCAGCTCTTTGTACCACTCGTCGCCCCATGCGCCGTTTTCCAGCTCGCGTAGATCCGGAGCGATCCCCCCGGACTTGGCTTCCAGGCCATGACAGGCTGCGCAGTTCGCGTTGTATGCGGAAGCACCAACGTCGACAGCCAGCTCATGCTGCGGATGACCTGCACGGTAAGGGTTTTCGTCGAGCCACTCTTCGCCCAGGGACTCCAGGCCACGTGTATCGACCGGTTGCGGAGTCACATCGCCGTGAGAGAGGGCTTGTGCGGAAATCAGCAGGGTCAGAAAGCCACTGACCAGGGCAGTCGGCACACAGGATCTACGCGAAGCTGCATCCTGGTAGGCCTCATCAAATATCAGTCGGGGGAGCAATGACATTTTGTTATTCATGGGACGCCTCATCAAAGGAATACAAAATTACCCCTCGAAGACTAGGCATGGACCAGGCTGGCCGGAATGACGCCTTGGTGGGCAGCCGCCACCTCCTTGGTAGTAGTTCCAAGTCAGGAGCGATACCGGGACTAGAGTGCCGCACCGTATCGCTACGGGGCGCACTAGAGTGTCTTTCGACACGTCACTTATCGCTTCATGTGTTCGTGTGCTGTGTAGCTTGCGACTCATTACATGTCGGCAACTCATCCGACCCCTGCTCATTTCGAATGGAACTTCAGCATGATAAGAACAACGCCTTTCGCCAATGTCAGCATTCCGCCTGGAATCAAGCTTCTGACCGCCGCGGTCGCTAGTGTCTCGGCACTGGGCATTAGTGCCAGTGGCATAGCCAGTCCCGTCACCTGGGATGACATCCTCAACGACCACGATAATACCGAGACGGTGCTGATGTACGGCATGGGGGTGCATGCCCAGCGCTACAGCCCGCTGAGTCAGATCAATTCAGACAACGTGCACATGCTGTCGCCAGCCTGGTCGCACTCCTTCGGCGATGAGATGCAGCGTGGCCAGGAATCCCAGGCCCTGGTGCATGACGGCGTCATCTACGTGACCGGGTCCTACTCGCGGATCTTCGCGCTGGATGCCCGCACCGGCAAGCGGCTATGGTCCTACAATCACCGCCTGCCTAACGATATCCGTCCGTGCTGCGACGTGGTCAACCGAGGCGCCGCCATCTACGGCGACAAGGTTTTCTTCGGAACTCTCGATGCCGGCATCGTGGCCCTGAACAAAGACACCGGCGAAGTGGTCTGGCGGGAACGCTTCGGCAACCATCGCGCCGGCTACACCATGACCGGCGCGCCGACGATCATACAGGATCAGGAAACTGGCCGGGTGATGCTGATTCACGGCTCCTCGGGCAACGAGTTCGGGATCGTCGGTAAGCTGTTTGCCCGAGATGTGGATACCGGCGAGGAGATCTGGATGCGGCCCTTCGTGGAAGGGCATCTGGGCCGGCTCAATGGAGAGGAGAGCACCCCCAGCGGCGACCCCAGTGCACCCTCCTGGCCTGACGACCCCAGCCGTGAAACCGGCAAGGTCGAGGCCTGGAGCCAAGGTGGCGGCGCTCCCTGGCAGAGCGCCAGCTTCGATCCGGAGACCAACACCATCATCGTCGGCGCCGGCAACCCCGCGCCTTGGAACGGCTGGGCACGTACCTCACCAGACGGGCACCCCTCCGACTACGATAGTCTCTACACCTCGGCCCAGGTGGCCGTCGACCCCACCACCGGTGAGATCAAGTGGCACTATCAGCACACGCCCAATGATCACTGGGACTTTTCCGGCAACAACGAGATCGTGCTGTTCGACTATGAAGATGAAACCGGACAGCTGGTCAGGGCCGGCGCCCACGCCGACCGCAACGGGTTCTTCTACATCACCGATCGTACCAATGGCAACCTGCTCAACGCCTTCCCTTTCGTGGACAACATCACCTGGGCCACCCATATCGACCTCGAGACGGGCCGCCCGGTAGAGGTTGAGGGACAGCGGCCACCTCGCCTTGAGGAGGGGCAGACTCGCTCCGAAGCAGTGGAGATATCGCCCCCCTTCCTGGGCGGCAAGAACTGGAATCCCATGGCGTACAGTCAGGACACCGGACTCTTCTACGTCCCGGCCAACCACTGGATGGAGGACTACTGGACCGAGGAGGTGGAGTACAGCGAAGGGTCGGCCTATCTCGGTATGGGCTTTCGCATCAAACGCATGTATGACGACCACGTGGGCATCCTGCGCGCCATTGACCCACTGACCGGCAAGGTCGCCTGGGAGCACAAGGAGACATTGCCTCTGTGGGCCGGCGTAGTAGCGACTGCGGGCAATCTCATCTTTACCGGCACCGGAGACGGCTACTTCAAGGCCTTCGATGCCGAGAGCGGAGAGGAACTTTGGCGCTTCCAGGTGGGCACCGGAATCATCTCACCGCCCATCACCTGGGAAATGGACGGTGAGCAGTACATCGGTGTGACCACAGGCTACGGCGGTGCGGTACCGCTGTGGGGCGGCGACATGGCCGAGCTGACACGCACGGTCGCCCAGGGTGGCTCCTTCTGGGTCTTCAAGTTACCCGACTTCGCTCACGACCTGGCCACTAACTAAGGTCATTCGCCCTACCGGCCGCTCTAGGGCGGCCGGCTCTTTCTCGGAGGATCGTCATCATGTCTTATGCCTGCTTGAATCTTCGATACATACTTGTGATCGCCCTCGGTTCCCTGCCGTTCAGCCAACTTCTGCATGCCAACACCAACCTGGAAGACGACTTTTATCAGGCGCCAGTGCATGACGGCTGCGTGCTCGAGGAATATACCGAATGCGCCGGTGCCGATCTGCGCGGCGCCGATCTATCCAATCTTGACCTGCGCGGCGCAGATTTCTCCAGGGCCAATCTGGAAAATGCCGACCTGCGTCACGCCAACCTGCGCGGCGTGAACCTGGAAGGTGCCAATCTGCGCGGCGCCAACCTCAATCGTGCGCGCATGATCAATGCCAATGTGCGCGGTGCCGATCTGAGCCAGGCCAGCCTGGTCGGACTCGATAGCTGGAATCTATTCGGTCAGGGAGCCACTTTTGACGGCGCTGACCTGACCGGAGCCAACCTTGAGTTTGGCCGCCTGACAAAGGCCAGCTTCCGCAACGCCACCATGCGTGGCGCCAAGCTCGAGATGGCCTGGATGAACCGGGCTGACCTGAGCGGAGCGGATCTACGTGACGCCAACATGCAAGAGGCAAAACTCAGCATGTCGAGCCTCAACGATGCGGACTTGAGTGGTGCTCGCCTGCACTATGGTAACTTCCAACTGGTGCAGATGAGAGGCTGTATAGCCTGTCCCGTGGATTGGATGGACTGAATCATGCAGCTTGCCTCGACGCCACCGCCCGCCTCGATACCGACGAAGTGCGTGTACTGTTAAGACAGCTTGGCATGACTGACCGGCGGCACGACCGAAACACCGCTGGTGTTCTTCTGCCGCCGCAACTTCTGGCTGTCTTGAAACGCTGCACAACGGGCGCTGGCTCTGAGATATCGCCAGGTTTACCGGTACCCCTACGGCATTGATGGTTGGTGGGCGACAGGGTATAACCTAGTGAATCGCTGCCCAACCCCACTAAGCGCTTCCGCGCTTTTTTCCCTGCCATTACCCTCGATAGGGAATTTCCTGGCCGCTATCTTGAAGACAACCAAGGCCTCGACCATGTACAAGATTTTAATCGCCGACGATCATCCGCTGTTCCGCGAGGCCATCGCCCGGGTGGTCGGCGACGGCTTTCCCGGCAGCGAGCTGCTGGAAACGGCGGACCTCGACGCCACCCTCGCCGTGACCGCCGACGAGGAGGACCTGGACCTGATCCTGCTCGACCTCAACATGCCCGGCATGAGCGGCCTCACCGGCCTGCTGCAGCTGCGCAACGAGGCGCCCACCATTCCGGTGGCGATCATCTCCGCTGAGGAAGACAAGAACGTCATGCTGCAGGCGGTCTCCTGCGGGGCGGTGGGCTTTCTGACCAAGTCCTCGCCCAAGGAGCAGCTGATCAAGGCCATCGCCCAGATACTGGAGGGCAACATCTATCTGCCTTCGGAGATCATGCGTGCCAGTGCCGCCCGCGCCCATGAGCCCAACGAGCGCGGCATCAGCGCCGAACAGCTCGAAACCCTGACCCGCAAGCAGATCCAGGTGCTCGAGCGCATGACCCGTGGCGAATCCAACAAGATGATCGCCTACAACCTCAACATCGCCGAGACCACGGTCAAGGCCCACGTCTCGGCGATCCTACGCAAGCTCGGCGTCAGCAATCGGGTCCAGGCGATCCTCTCGGCCAGCGACATCGACTTCAGCCGCTACCTGCGCAAGCCCTGATCCGGGCACTCGACGAATTCGAGCGGGGTCTCCGCCAGCAGCTGCTGCAGCGTGGTTCTCAGCCGCAGCGGCTTGACCGGCTTGTTGAGCAGTTGGAAGCCCAGCTCGCGCACCCGCTGACGCAGCTCGCGGCTGTGATCGGCGGTTATCACCAGCACCGGCAACGGCACCTCACGTAGTTGATTGATGCGCTCCGCCAGCGCCACCCCGCTGCGCTCGTGGTCGAGGTGATAGTCGACCACCAGGGCGTCGGCCTCGCCGTCGGCCAGGCTCACCCGCGCGGCGAGACGCTCCTCGCTCTCAGCGACCACCACCTGGCAGCCCCAGCGTTCCAGCAGGTGGCGCATGGCCAGACAGATGGAAGGGTCGTTGTCCACCACCCACAGCCGCCGTCCGGCGAGTTCGCGACCGGCCACGCATCCTACTGGCTGGCGCCGCTCGCCGGCCTCGACGCGCTGGGCGTAGGGCAGCGTCACACCGAACAGGGTGCCGCGTCCGACCCGCGACTGCACCCGCACCGGCTGTTGCAGCATGCGCGTGATCTTGTCGACGATGGAGAGGCCGAGGCCCAGGCCGCGATCCCGCGCGTTGGCCGCCGCAGGCAGGCGGCGAAACTCCTGGAAGATCAGCTCGCGCTCCTCTTCGGCGATGCCGCAGCCGGTATCGAGCACCTGGATCTCGAGCCCCTCCCGACGCCGCCGACAGCCCAGCAGCAGGCGTCCGCGAGGGGTATAGCGCACGGCGTTGCTGAGCAGGTTGCGGATCACCCGGACGAGCAGCGAGATGTCGCTGCTGACCAGCGCCGACGACGGCACGTAGTGGAACTCCAGGCCCTCGCTGGCGGCCACCTGGCGATACTCCCGCGCCAGGCCGTCGAGCAGGTCGCGAATGGCGAAGGGTACTATCTCGGGGGTGATCACACCGGCGTCCAGCTTGGAGATGTCGACCAGAGTACCGAGCAGCGCCTCCACGTCCTTCAGCGAATGGCCCACCTGCTGGATCAGCTCCTGATTGGCCGGCGACATCTCCTGCTCCACCAGGGCGCCGACAAAGAGCCGGGCCGCATTGAGCGGCTGCAGCAGGTCGTGGCTCACCGCCGCCAGGAACTTGGTCTTGGAGAGGTTGGCCGCCTCGGCCTCGGTCTTGGCCTCGCGCAGCTGACCCTCGGCGGCCAGGCGCTCCTCGATCTCCTCGCGCAGCTGAGCGTTGACCCGGGTCAGCTCCGCGGTACGCTCCCGCACTCGCTGCTCGAGGTTCTGATAGGCATGATGCAGCGCCTCGGAGGTGCGCCGCTGCTCGGTGATGTCGCGGATCAACACGAAGAAGCCGATCACGCTGCCGTCGCTGTCGCGGTGCGGCACGTAGGCCCGCAGCAGCACCCGGTGCTCGCCCTCGGCATTCTGCTCGGGCAGTTCGAAGCTGATGCGCTCCCCCGCCAGCACCCGCTGCAGGTAGGGCATCAGGCGCGCGCAGTGCTCCGCCGAATGGAGGTCGCCGAGCGCCGAACCTAGCAGCAGGTCGTGGGGCCAGCCGTACCACTCCTCGTAAACCCGGTTGGTGAACACGTAGCGCAGCTCGCGATCCAGGTAGGCGATCATCGCCGGCACGTGGTCGGTGATGGTACGGATCCAGCGCTCCCGCTCGGCCAGCGCCTCGGCCTGGCGAATGCGCTCGGTGATGTCGGTGTAGGTCAGCACCTGGCCGCCGCCCGGCATGGGGTGGCCGCGCACCTCCACCACGCGGCCGTCGCTGAGCCGACGCTCGCAGGCGGCCAGCACGGCCTGCCCATCGGCGGGGTCGACCAACTCGCTGGCGCGACTCAGCTCGGTCAGCGCCAACGGCAGCGTCAGCCCTGCCAGACCGGTGAGCTGCGAGAAGCGCTGGTTGTGCATCTCCAGCTGGCCCTGAGGCGTAACCACGGCAACACCCTGGGAAAGGCTGTCCAGGGTGGCCTGCAGCAGGCGAGACTTCTGTGCCAGGGCATGCTCGCGCTCGGCGTGCTCATGGCGCTTGAGTTCGGTGATGTCGACGTAGAGGAACACCCTGCCGCCGCCGCGAATCGGCCGCTGGTTGACCTGCACCCAGCGCCCGTCGTGGAGCTGATAGACGGTGCGCCCCTGGCGCTGCTTGAGCTGCTCGCTGACCACCAGCCCAGAGCTCAGCGCCAGCCGGCGCAGCTCCTCCAGGGTCATGCCGGCGTGCACCTCGATGCCGGCAGGCCGCCAGAACTCGGCGAAGCGGCTGTTGTAGTGACGAATGCGCTGGTCGGCGCCGAACAGCACGAAGGCGTCGGTGATGCTCTCGATGGCATCGACCAGGTACTGGTTGGCCTGCTCGGCCCGCTCCCGCGCCTCGCCCAGCAGGCGGTTGCTGGCGCGCAGCTCATGTAGGGTCTGGTTGAGCGCTCGGGTTCGCTCGCGCACCTGCTCGGCCAGCAGGGCGGCATGCTCGAAGGCGGCATAGGGTGCGGTGCGCGGCAGGTTGCTCGACTCGACCCGCTCGATCAGCGCCGCATTGATGCGCTGCAGCTTGGCGACCTGGCGCTCCAGCTCGCGTTCGCGCTCAGTGGTCGCCACGGGAGCGTCCTATGTAGACCCCGCTGAAGGTCTGGTTGAGGTGCAGGCCGCTGTAGTGCTCGCCGTAGGTGTTGAAGCCGAGGATGCGGCGCTGGCGGTAGAACTCCCCGGCCGCCTGCTGCCGCCCCTCCTGCTCGAGCTCCAGGCGGCGCAGGAAGCAGTCGCAGCCGAGGATGCACTCCGCCGACCCCAGGCGCCCTTCGATGTCGGCGATTTCACGGTCGAGATCCGTCAGCAGATCGCTCGCCTGCATGGCCGTCAGCACGATGCCGGTCTCCACGGCGCAGTAGAAGCTCAGGCTGAGGTCGGGATTGACGCTCTGGATGGCGCGAACGTAGGTCTTGTCGTGGAGCCTCACGGCGAGCGGATGACGCGCGAACACCTCGGGGTTCAGTTCTTCCAGCGTACAGCCCACCAGTCGCGCGTACTCCAGAGCCGCCGGCTCGGCGTTGAGTTCCATTACCCGGCGCTGCTCCTGATCGGCCGCCGTGACCACCAGCTTCTCGCCGCTGGGGCGCAGGTGGTGAGTCGAGAACACTTCGAAATCCAGCGCGGTGTTGACCATCAGCACCACGGCGGCGCGGTCATGGAAGGCGCCCTCGCCGTACACGTGCGTGCCGGTGAGGCGGTTGTCGTCGCCGGCGCTGCCACCGAAGTGAGGAATCCCGGCCAGCACCGAGGTCAAGGTCAGCAGCACCTGCTCCTCGCAGGTCGAGAGCCCGTCGAGCAGGGTCATGGCGAAGGTGTGGCCCTTGAGCGGCGCCAGCCCCGAACGGGTGCAGTGTTCCATCAACTGATCGGTGATGCGCTGGGCGTCGAGCAGGTTGAAGCGGTCGAGATCGCGAATCAGCCGATAATCGAGGGCAAAGGCCCGGCGGTCGAAGCCCACCGCCACGATGGAGCCCCGTGAGTAGCCGACGCTGCCGAGCTCCCCGGCCGTGGTGCAACCGCACAGCTTGACGCCGCCCAGGTGCGCTTCCAGAGCCGTGGCCAGGGCCGGCAGATCGTGCTCGGCGGAACAGAAGAACAGCACGCCCTCGAGATCGGGATGCAGCAACCGGCTGGCCAGGTACTGAGCCGCCAGCTCGGGGTCCCTGGCGAAGGAGTGCGCCACGCGCAGGGGCTCATCCGGCAAAGCCTGGTCACGGTAATGCGACTTCGCTAATGGCAACATGGCACTCCTCGAGCAAGGCAGGGATCCTGCTTTCAGTCTAGGGCTTGATGCAAAGCAGCAACATAGGACTTGAGTGCCGGGGCACGCTCACACGGCTACGACCAAGGTTGTAGCTCCGCTCATCCCTTCTCTTGGCGCGCGATCAACTGACTGAGCACGGCACGCAGCTTGCCGGGTCGCAGCGGCTTGTGCAGCAGCGGAATACCGCACTCCGCCAGGGTGCGGCGCCAGGCCTCGGAGCGGTCGGCGGTGATCACCACCGCCGGCAGCTGCGGTTGCCGCCAGTGCCGCCGCAGCTTCTCCACCAGCCGGTCGCCGGTCTCTCCGGCATCGAGATGCAGGTCCACCAGCAGCACGTCGGGCGCCGCGAGCCGCTGCTCCTGTACCTCGTCGAAATCGTGGGCGGTGTCGCACCGCATGCCCCACTGCTCGAGCAGGGCCTGCATGCCCATCAGGATCCGGCTGTCGTTGTCCACCACCAGCATGCGCCGCCCCGTCAGCGGGCTGTCCGGCTGCGCGGCGGCTGGCGAAGCAGCCTGGGCAGGCGCCGGGCGGCAGATCGGCACCTGGACGGCAAAGCTCGAGCCGCGCCCCGGCGTCGAGTGCACCGACACCGCAAGCCCCAGTCGCTGGCAGATCCGCTCGACGATGGCCAGCCCCAGCCCCACCCCCTGGCGATTACGCGCCCGCTCGGCGTTGAGCTGGTGATACTCCTCGAAGATCGCCCGCAACTGATCCGGCGGAATGCCCGGCCCGCTGTCGTGCACCTCGATGGAAACGACGTCGCCGCGGCGACGCACGCCCAGCAGTACGCTGCCGGCGTCGGTGTAGCGGCAGGCATTGGAGAGCAGGTTGCGCAACACCCGCCCCAGCAGGCGGTGGTCACTGTCGACGTACAGGCTGCTCTCCACGCAGCGAAAGCGCAGCGCCTTGCGCTGGGCACGCGGCGCATATTCGGCCACCAGGCCGCACAGCATCTGCGCGAGCGGGAAGCACTCGCGCTGCGGCTGGATGCGCTCCTGATCGAGCCGGGCGATGTCGAGCAGGTCGGTGAGCAGCTCCTCGGCGCCCTCGAGGGAGAGATGGATGCTGTCGACCAGGCGCTGGGCGTCAGCGTCGAGGGCACGCTCGCGCAGAGTGGAAACCAGCAGCCGGGCCGCATTGAGCGGCTGCAACAAGTCGTGGCTGGCTGCCGCCAGGTAACGGTCCTTGCTGCGATTGGCCTCCTGGGCCAAGTCGCGGGCGGCGCGCAGTTGCTCCTCGATCTGGCGGCGCTCGGCCACCTCGCCGGCCAGATCGTCATTGAGCTGCTCGAGCCGCTGGGTGCGCTCGCGCACGCGGGCCTCGAGCCGCGCGTTGAGCGCCAGCAGCTCCTGGCGCGCGCGCTCGCGCTCGGTGATGTCGGCCACGAAGCCCTCGACCAGGATCTCGCCGCCCCGGTCCGGCTTGCGCAGCAGGGTCAGGGCCACC
>NZ_BAEU01000066.1:0-14533 GCF_000246875.1 Halomonas sp. KM-1 | reverse complement strand
ATATCGCGAGGAGGCCGCGCTGGCCCAGGCCGAGGCGGCACTGGCCATGGAGCGCGGCGAGCAGCAGCGGGCCGAGACGGAGTATCGCAGCTTCGGCCGCGAGCTTTCCGCCGAGCGCCGCGCGCTGGTGCTGCGTCAGCCGCAACTTCATCAGGCCGAGGCCGAAGTGGAACGGGCCCGTGCCGCCCGCGACCGGGCACGGCTGGAGCTGGAGCGGGCCACCCTCACCGCGCCCTGGCGCGGAATGGTGCAATCGCGGCTGCTGGGCAGCGGCAGCATGGTGAACAACGGCACCGAGCTGTTGCATCTGGTCGACGTCTCGCGCTTCTGGATTCGCGTCTCGCTGCCCGGCGAGGCACTGGGTTGGCTGCACGCCGCCGATGCCAACGGAGCGGGCAGCGGCGTGACGCTCTCGACACGTACCTGGCCCGGCGGCGAGACTCGCCGCGGCGAGGTGATCGCGATCCTGCCGGCGCTGGAGGAACAGGGCCTGCAGGCCCAACTGCTGGTGGCGGTCGACGATCCGCTGGGTCTCGACAACGGCGCAGCGGCCCTGCGCCTGGGCGATATGGTGCGCCTGGAGTTCGAAGCGCGCCCGCAGGACGATCTGTTCGTGCTGCCTGCCGCCGCTCTGCGCCCGGGTGACGAGCTATGGCTGCTCGACGAGGAGGAGCGTCTGCGTCGGCGCACGGTGAGCGTGATACATCGCGGTGAGACGCGGGTACTGATCGCCGATGGCCTCGAAGACGGCGAACGCGTAGTCACCTCGCAGTTGGGCCAGCCGCGCACGGGCATGCGCCTGCGCTCACGCATCGCCGACAGCGAACGTCCCGCCGGTGAGCGTCGGGAGTCCCGCTCATGATGCGCCGTGGTCCCATCGCCTGGATGGTCAATCACGGCGTCGCTCCCAACCTGCTGATGGTGCTGCTGATCGTCGGTGGCCTGTTGGCGTCGCTTGCGATCAAGAAGGAAGTGTTCCCCGAGTTCGAGCTGGAAATCGTCCACGTGGCGATCGGCTATCCCGGCGCCACTCCTGAGGAAGTGGAGCGCAGCCTGCTGCTGCCCATGGAGGCAGCCCTGGCCGACGTCGACGGCATCGACGAGATGACCGCCACCGCCAACGAGGGCGCCGGGCGTGTCTCCCTGTCCCTGATCGACGGGGTCGACGTGATGCGCGCCTATCAGGACATCCAGCAGGCGATCAACGCCATCACCAACCTGCCCGCCGCCGCCGACCCGCCGCGCTTCAGCCTTGCCGGTCGTGCGCGCAGCGTGATGAACCTGCAGGTGCACGGCTGGGTCGACGACCGGCTACTGCACGACGTGGCCGAGGATCTGCGCGCCGAGCTGCAGGCCGCCTCCGGCATCTCGCGGGTGGAGCTGGCGGGCAATCGCGAGCGCGAGGTGCAGATCCTGCTCGACGAGGAGGCGATGCGCCGGCATGGCCTCGACCATCGCGGGCTGGCCTCGCGAATCGCCGACGAGGCACTGGATCTCGCCAGCGGTCGTCTGGCCACCGCCGAGGGCGAATGGCTGATCCGCTACCAGGGACGCCGCGACGAGGCTCGCGAATTCGCCGAGCTGCCGCTGATCGGCACCACCGACGGCGGTCAGCTGCGCCTGGGGGACATCGCCCGGGTGGTGGACGGTTTCGCCGAAACCGACCGCGAGGTGCTCTACAATGGTGCTCCTGCACTCAGCCTCGAGGTGTACCAGATCGGCAACCAGACCCCGATCGGCATCTCCGATGCGGTGCACGCCCAGCTCGAACGGCTGCGTGCCGGCCTGCCCGAGGGGGTCTATCTGAGCGTGTCCCAGGACACCTCGGAGATCTATCGCGACCGCCTCGACCTGCTGCTCAAGAACGCCTGGCTGGGTCTGGCGCTGGTGCTGGTGCTGATGGCGCTGTTCCTCGAGGCGCGTCTGGCGTTCTGGGTCACCCTGGGCATCCCCACCGCCTTCCTCGGCGCCATGCTGTTCCTGCCGTGGCTGGGCGTGTCGATCAACATGATGTCGATGTTCGCCTTCATCATCGCGCTGGGCATCGTCGTCGACGACGCCATCATGGTGGGCGAGAACATCCACAGCTATCGCGAGCAGGGCCACTCTCTGCGCGAGGCCGCCGTGCGTGGCGCCCGCGAAATGGCGGTGCCGATCAGTTTCGCCATTCTCTCCAATATCGTCGCCTTCATGCCGCTGCTGTTCCTGCCGGGCTTCCTGGGAATGATCTTCGCCGTCATCCCGGTAGTGGTGGTCACGGTGTTCCTGGTGTCGTGGCTGGAGGCGCTGTTCATCCTGCCCGCGCACCTGGCCCATCGTGCCGGTGGCCGCAAGCCGGCGCCCTGGCTCAGGCCGCTGGACCGCCTGCGCCGCACCCTGCAGAACGGCCTGACGCACTTCACCCAGCAGCGCTTCGAGCCGTTTCTGCAGCGCGCCCTGAATCAGCGCCTGCTCACCGTGAGCCTGGCCATCGCCGTGCTGGCCCTGGCCATCGCCTGGAGCTTGAGCGGTCGCATGGGCTTCTCGCTGATGCCGCGGGTCGAGTCCGACCGGGTTCAGGCCACGGTGACCCTGCCGGTGGGCAGCCCCATCGCCGACGATCGCCGCATTCGCGATCAGCTGCTCGATGCCGCCATGGCGCTGAGCGAGCGCGACGATGGCCCACGCTTCGCCGCCAGCCGCGCCCAGATCGACGGCGACCGTTTGAACGTGCGCCTGACCATCGAGCGCGACAGCCTCAATGCCTGGCCGCCGTCGCGAGTCGCGCGGGAGTGGCGCGAAGAGGCAGGCGACATCATGGGCGCCCAGGCGGTACGTTTCGAGTCGGATTTCGGTGGCCCTGGCGCCGGTGCCGGCCTCACTCTGCGCCTGTCGCACCCCGACAGCCGCGCGCTGGAAGCCGCCGCCACCCGGCTGGCCGACGAGCTGACCGAGTTCGAGGGTCTGACCGACATCGACAGCGGTCTGGCCGACGGCAAGCCTCAGCTCGAACTGCGCCTGGCGCCGGAAGGCCGGGCGCTGGGTCTTACCGGCGCCGACCTGGCCGCTCAGCTGCGCGGCCCGCTGCAGGGCGTCACCGCCATCGAGCAGTTCGTCGGGCGACACGAGATCAGCGTGGCAGTGCGTCTGCCCAGTGAGGAGCGCGACAGTCTGGGCCATCTCCACCAGTTGCCGATTCGCACGCCGGATGGTCAGGTGGTGCCGCTTGCGCGCATCGCCGAGATCCATCTCGGTCGTGCGGCAACCACCCTGCAGCGCGTCGACGGCAGGCGCCAGATCAGCGTCACCGCCGATACCGAGAGCGACGCGCAGATCAACCAGGTGGTGGCCACCCTGCAGGCGGACGTCTTTCCCGCCCTGCAAGCGGCCTGGCCGGGGCTCGAGTTGACCCTGGGTGGCCGCCAGCAGGAGACCGCCGAGAACGTCTCCGCCTTGAGTCACGCCACCTGGCTGACGCTGATCGCCCTGTATGCGCTGCTGGCGATTCCGTTTCGCAGCTACCTGCAGCCGCTGCTGGTGCTGGCGGCGATCCCCTTCGGCGTGATCGGCGCCATGGCCGGCCATGCCATCATGGGCTTCGGCCTCTCAGTGATCAGCCTGATGGGCATGCTGGCGCTCTCGGGAGTCGTGATCAACGACGCTCTGGTGCTGATCGACTACGCCAACCGGCGCCGGCGCGAAGGCTTCGGCGCCCGCGAGGCGATAGTCGCCGCGGCGACCCGGCGCTTGCGCCCGATCATGATGACCACCCTGACCACCTTCCTGGGGCTCGCCCCGATGATCTTCGAGACCTCGCGCCAGGCCCGCTTCATGATTCCCATGGCCATCTCGCTGGGCTTCGGCATGCTGTTCGCCACCGTGATCCTGCTGGTGCTGGTACCCTGTCTCTATCTGATGCTGGAAGGATTGCGCGAGCGATGGGAACGCCTGACCACTACCGTTACCACTCAGGAGACGACCCGATGAGGCCGCGCCTGCTCCGCGCCCCGTTCTCTCATCTGGGCGTCAAGCTGTTCGTCATCATCCTGTCGGTCAACGTGGCGATCGCCGGGCTGGTCTTCCTGTCGGTGTCGCGCAGTCTCGACCGGGGCTTTCTCGACTATCTCGAGACCACCCAGGTGCAGCGTGCCGAAACCCTGGCCGAGGGGCTGGGCCAGGAGTGGGCACGCCGCGGCGGCTGGCAGTGGCTGCGCGACTCACCGCCGGCCTGGGAGCGGCTGGTGCGCCAGCAGCTGTGGCCGGGCGAGCGTCAGCCGCCCCATGGCATCGAGCGACGCCTGGGCGATGCCCGCGACTTCGTGCTGCACGATGCCGAGGGCCTGCCGGTGATCGGCCTGCCGCCGGACGACCAGGAAATGGCCGCCGAGCTCCACTGGCTGCCCATCGAGTATCGCGGTCAGCGGGTCGGCACCCTGGGCTATCGCCCGCCGCAGCAGCTGATGGCGCGCATGGATCGTATCTTCCTCGCGCGCCAGCAGCGCAACCTGGGCATCATCGTCGCCTCCCTCGGCCTGGCCTCGCTGCTGCTGGCAGGTGGGCTGGCCTGGTGGCTGGGCCGGCGTACCCGCAGCATGGCGCTCGCCACGCGCAGCCTGATCGAAGGCGACTACAGCGCTCGCCTGCCGGAGCGCGGCCGCGACGAACTCTCGCGGCTGGCGCGCGACTTCAACATGCTGGCCGCTACCCTTGAAGCCAGCCGCGAGGCTCGCAGCCGCTGGGTGTCTGACATCGCCCACGAATTGCGTACGCCGCTGGCGGTACTACGCGGCGAAATAGAGGCCATGCAGGACGGCATCCGTCCCTTCAACGAAGACAACCTGCACTCGCTGTCCCAGGAGGTGGGTCAGCTCGAACGTCTGGTCGCCGACCTGCGCCTGCTCTCCCAGAGCGATGCCGGCGCCCTCGAGGTGCAACTGGCACCGCTCGACCTGGCGGCCAGCCTGGCCTCGCGCCTCGAGGAGGCCGGCGGCTGGCTAGGGGATTGCGGCATGACGCTCACCACGTCGATCCAGGGCCCGGCCTGGATCCGCGGCGATACCCGGCGCCTGCGCCAACTGTGGACCAATCTGCTCGACAACAGCTGTGCCTATACCACCTCGCCGGGCCAACTGGACGTCAGCCTGACCCAGGACGCGGAGCGAGTCCGCGTGATCTGGCAGGACAGCCCGCCAGGCGTGCCGGAAGCATCGTTGGAGCGCCTCACCGAACGCCTCTACCGGGTCGAGGGCTCGCGCAGTCGCGCCAGCGGCGGTAGCGGGCTGGGGCTCTCCATCGCCAGCGCACTGGTCAAGAGTCACGGCGGCACCATGCAGGCCTCACCCTCGCCGCTGGGTGGGTTATGCTGGACCCTCGAGTTTCCCGCCCTGGTGGCCGATGAGCGAACCCCATGAGGAATAGCGCCCATGCATGACTCCGACGCCCCACGCGACACCCTGCTGATCGTCGAGGACGAACCCAAGATCGCCCGCCTGGTGGCCGACTACCTGGAGGGCAGCGGCTTCGCCACCTGGCACATCGACCATGGCGATCAGGTGCTGCCATGGCTGAATGAGCGAGCCGGCGAGGAACGGCTGCCCGCCCTGGTGCTGCTCGACCTGATGCTGCCCGGCACCGACGGCCTCACCCTATGCCGCGAGATTCGCCAGCGCTGGCCGGGCGTTGCCATCATCATGCTCACGGCGCGGGTCGAGGAGGTCGACCGCCTGCTGGGCCTGGAGCTTGGCGCCGACGACTACATCTGCAAGCCCTTCAGCCCGCGGGAGGTGGTGGCCCGGGTCAAGGCGGTGCTGAGGCGTAGTCAGGCGCTGCGCGACCCCGCCGCGGCCGGCGGTAGCCAGCTCACCCTCGACGACGAAGGCTGGCGCGCGCTGGCCGACGGCCAGGACCTGGGGCTCACCGCGGTGGAATATCAACTGCTCAAGGTGATGACGCAGGCCCCCGGTCGCATCTTCACCCGCGATCAGCTGATGGACCGCATGTATCGCGATCATCGCATCGTTTCCGAGCGCACCGTGGACAGCCACGTCAAGAAGCTGCGGCGCAAGATCGCCGACATCTGGCCCGAGCGCGAGATCATCCGATCGGTCTATGGGGTGGGTTACAAATACCAACCCGAGGAATAAGAGGCTCATTTGTCGCTCAGCAGTATCTGAACCCATACTCATTGCACGTTTCGTGCAACTTGATTGCACAGGGCCGTACGACACTGCAAGCATCCACTCAACGTGAAGGAGTCACTCGCATGCGCCGTACCATTACCCGAAACATGCTGATGCCCGCCCTGCTCGCCGTTGCCATCGCCCCCATGTCGCTGGCCGCGGTGGCCGCTCCCGGTCAGGGCGAAGGCGGCTGGCACGAGCAGCGCCACGAGCGCTTCCAGGAGCGCCGTCAGGCCCTGTTCGAGCGCGCCGGGCTCGACGAGGAGACCCGCAGCGCCCTGGAAGAGGCCCACAGCGAGCACATGCAGGCACTGCGCGAGTTGCACGAGCAGCACCGCGAGCGCATGGATGAGATCCTCGACGAGGAGCAGCGTGAAGCCCTGCGCGAGGCCAAGCGCGAGATGCGCCAGGAGCACCGCGCCGAGCGCGGCGGTGAGCGTCGTCAGAGCATGCAGGAACGTCTGACCACCCTGGTCGACAGCTGGGAGCTCTCCGACGAGGAGCGTGAGCGGCTGACCGAACTGCGCGAATCCCTGTATGCCGACATGCAGGAGCTGCGCGGACAGGAGTTCGACTCCCGCGAGGAGCGCCGCGAGGCCTGGCAGGAGCTGCGCGACGAGCATCGTGAAGCCCTGACGGAAGTGCTCACCGAAGAGCAGATCGACGCTCTCGAAGCCTTCATGCAGCAGGGCAAGCACAAAGGCCACAAGCATCACGGCCGCGGCTGACCGCCAAGCTGCACAGGTGTGACACGATCGGGCCCGGCATTGCGCCGGGCCCGTTGCGTTGCACCTTCGCCTCGCTCAGTTGTAGAGCACTCCCGGCAGCCAGAACACGATGCTCGGCACCATATAGAGAATGAACATGGCCACGAACACCAGCAGCAGGAACGGGGCGATACCGATGAAGATGTCGTTGAGCTCGATGCCCTTGGGCGAGATGCCCTTCAGGTAGAAGGCCGACATCGCCATGGGTGGCGTCAGAAACGAGGTCTGGATGTTGAGCGCCACCAGCACGCCGAAGAACAGCGGGTCGATGCCGAACAAGTGCAGCAGCGGCAGGAAGATCGGCACGAAGATGATGATGATCTCGGTCCATTCCAGCGGCCAGCCGAGGATGAAGATCAGCAGTTGCGCCAGCAGCAGGAACTGTAGCGGCGTCAGCGACATGCCGCTGATCCAGTGCTCGATGAGGGAATGGCCGTCGAGCAGCGAGAACACCGAGGAGAAGATCCACGAGCCGACGAACAGCCAGCACACCATGGCGCTGGTACGCGCGGTGAGGAACACCGCCTCGCGCAGCCGCGCCAGGGTCAGCTGGCGGTAGGCCGCCGCCAGTAAAATGGCGCCCAGCGCACCGATACCCGCGGCCTCATGCGGCGTGGCCAGGCCGAAGAGGATGGCCCCCAGCACCGACATGATCAGCACGAACAACGGCACGAACGAGGTCAACAGCCCCCAGTACACCTCACCCAGCGGCACGTCGAGCTTCTCCGCCGGCAGCTTCGGCGCCACCTTGGGGTTGATCATCGCCCGCCCCATCACGTAGACGATGTACAGCCCCGCCAGCAGCAGCCCGGGAATCAGCGCCGCGGCGTAGAGACGCACCACCGAGACCCCGGCCATCGCCCCGTAGAGGATCAGCATGATGCTCGGCGGGATCAGAATCCCGAGGCAGCCCCCGGCACAGATCACGCCGCTCGACATGCGCTTGTCGTAGCCGGCGTTGAGCATGGCAGGCAGCGCCAGCAGCCCCATCAGCGTAACCACGGCGCCGACGATGCCGGTGGCAGTGGCGAACAGCGCGCAGGTGATCAGGCTGGCCACCGCCAGCGAGGCGGGCATGCCGCGAGCGGCAAGCTGCAGGCTGGCGAACAACCGGTCGAGAATGTTGGCCCGCTCCACCATGTAGCCCATGAAGAGGAACAGCGGCACGGCGATCAGCACGTCGTTGGACATGACCCCATAGGCGCGCTGCACCAGCAGCGAAAAGATGATATCGCCGATGGCGAAGTAGCCGAAGCCGATGCCCATGGCGATCAACGTGAAGGCGATGGGAAAGCCGAGCATGATCAGCACGATCAGCATGCCCAGCATCAGGATACCGATTTCCGGCTCGCTCATTGGCGGGGCTCCCCTGATTTTTCCTGGGCGGCCTTGATCTCCGCCTCCTTGTTGATGGGAATGGCGATCTCCTCCACGTCACCCAGCCGGCGCGGCCACTTGCCGTGCATGAGACACATCACGCAGCGCGTCACTTCCGCCACCCCCTGTAGGGCAAGCAGCGCCGCGCAGGCGGGAATCACGAACTTGTAGGGCCAGATGGGCGGGCCCCCGGGCGTATAGGAGCTGTGCTCGTTCTGACGGTAGGAGATGGCGAAGAAGTCCCAGCCGTAGAACACCAGCGCGAAGATGCCGGGGTAGAAGAACAGCAGGTAGAGCGCGAGCTCCAACCCGGCCTGGACGCGGATGGGGAAATAGCGCGACACCACGTCGGCCCGCACGTGGGCGTTGTGGGCCAGCGCATAGGCGCCGCTCATCATGAACAGGGTGCCGTAGAGCATGTAGCTGGTGTCATAGGCCCAGGTGGTCGGTGCCCCCATGGCATAGCGCATGAAGACCTCGTAGCTCACCACGAGGGTCAGGATCAGGATCGCCCAGGCGAAGGTCTTGCCCACCCAGGTGCTGAGATGGTCGATGAAGAACACGAAACGCATGGTCACCTCTCACCATCCCTGCGCCACCCATCGGGGTGGCGCAGGACGGAACATGAACCCGGCAGCGTCCTGAACCGGGGCAACATGCCGATCCGGGCCCGCAGGCCCGGTGGCTCACAGGATGGTTGAGGTATCGGTGGGCGACTTGCCGTAGAAGTGCACATACGCCGGCTCCTTGGGCGTGGTGTGCTCGAGGTGGTAGCCCACGACGCGCTCGCAATACTCCCGCTGATGCTCGACTACCTTCCTGAAGAACTCGTCGCGGGACTCGTTCTCGATCACCTTGTCCCACGCCTCGAGCTGGGCCTGCAGCACCGAGTCGGGTGTGATGTAGGTCTGTACTCCCTGCTGTTCGCGCATACCGTTGAGATCGCGCGGATAGCGCTCCATGGCCTTCCAGTACATCTCGGAAGAGGCCGCCTTGGCGGCATACTGCAGAATGGCCTGGAACTCCTCGGGCAGGCTGTCGTGCCGGTTCCTGTTGAAGATGATCTCGAAGGCCTCGCAATCCTGGTGATAGCTGCGCAGCATCCAGGTCTTGCTGACGTCGGGGAAGCCGAGCAGCCGGTCCGACGAGGGGTTGTTGAACTCGGCGCCGTCGAGCAGGCCACGATCCATGGCCGGCACGATATCGCCACCGCCCATGATGGTCACGGCTGCACCGAATTCACGCATCAGGTCCGCCGCCAGGCCCACGGTGCGGTACTTGAGCCCGCGCAGGTCGTCGGCGCTGCGAATCGGCTCCTTGAACCAGCCCAGCGCCTGAGTCGGCATGGGGCCGGTCTGGTAGCCCACCAGCGGCAGCTCGAGCATCTCCAGCAGTTCGCCGTAGAGCTCCATACCGCCTCCAGTCCAGTACCAGGCAAGGAACTGATGGGCATCCCAACCGAAGGGGGGTGGCGTGCCGAACAGCGAGAAGGCCTTGTGCTTGCCGTACCAGTAGGCCGTCACGCCATGGCCGCCGTCGAGCGCGCCGGAGATCACCGCATCCTGCAACTGCAGCGCTCCGACCACGGCACCGGCCGGCAGCAGGTTGAGGCGCAGGCGACCGCCGGACATCTCGTTGACGATGCGCACGTAGTCGGCAGCGAACTCGTGGAAGATATCCTGGTTGGGCCAGGTGCTCTGGAAGCGCAGCGTAGTGGTCTGAGCCACGGCGATACTGGGGAAGCCCACCGCGGCGGCCGCCCCGGCCCCCACGGCCGCTGCCGATCCCGTGAGGAAACGACGACGCGAGGTGTCGGTGGTGGATTTGCTGTCGCTGGCGCTCTGCCCGCCGGCCTGGGCCGCGGGCGCTTTCTTTTCATGAGCCATCAGATACTCCGGAAACAATCGTTATCGTTGTACTTCTTACCCGCTCGAGCCGGCACCGGTCCGAGCGGTCTTCCCGAAAGCATCCATGCCGATACTGGCATAGCGTGCGTGTTCCCTGACTTGCAGTCGGTTACATCAGGTATAGCTGGGGTAAGTAAGCCTGCAAGCGAACTTTGCGTAGGCTCAGTTAACGTTTCGCCCGAATCTGTTAACGCAGGGTTGAAGGGCACAGGCAAAGCGCGTATTTTATTTGAACGTTCATTCAAAAATAAGAGCGGCTTTCCGCCATGAAGTTGTCAGCCCTGACGCCATCATCCAATTCCGCCGCAGCGGCGTACGAACGATCTCCTTTCGGCTTCGGTAGTCGCCGACGGCCCCGTCAGGTCTGAAACATTGAGTGGTCCTCAGGCGTGCTTTCGATTGTCGAGAAACAATCTAGAGCGCGTCTCGACAGGGATTGGCGGAAGGGTTCATTCACTTCGGAATGGAGTTCGCCTACATGGCGCAGAACCTACCCAGCGAGCGTCGCGATCGGCTCAACCCCGTGGTCTTCCACGGCTCGATGGCCGGCATACTGGTCTTCCTCGTCCTCACCATGACCTTCACCGATCAGGCCGGCGCCTTCTTCGACGCCGGCCTGGCCTGGGTCAGCGAAACCTTCGGCTGGTACTACATGCTGGCGGTGCTGGTCTACTTGGTCTTCGTGATTGCCATCGGTATGTCGCGCTTCGGCCGCATCCGTCTCGGTCCCGATCACTCGCGACCAGAGTTCTCGACGCTCTCCTGGGCGGCCATGCTGTTCGCCGCAGGCATCGGCATCGACCTGCTGTTCTTCAGCGTCGCCGAGCCGGTGGCCCACTACCTGATGCCGCCGGAGCTGCCTCCCGAAAGCCAGGAGGCGATGCGCGCCGCCGTGGTCCAGACCTTCATGCACTGGGGGCTTTCCGGCTGGGGGCTCTACGTGCTGATGGGCATGGCGCTGGCTTACTTCAGCTACCGCCACCGCTTGCCGCTGGCCATCCGCAGCGCACTCTACCCACTACTGGGCAAGCGCATCCACGGCCCCATCGGCAACGCCGTGGACATCACCGCGGTGATTTCCACCGTGTTCGGCATCGCTACCAGCCTCGGTATCGGCGTGATGCAGCTCAACTACGGCCTGGCCTACATGTTCGACGTGCCCGAGAGCCTCTCGGTGCAGGTCGTCCTGATCGCGCTGGTAGTGGTACTCGCGACCATCTCGGTGGTCAGTGGGGTGGAGAAGGGCATCCGCCGGCTATCGGAGTTCAACATGCTGTTGGCGCTCGCGCTGCTGCTGTTCGTGCTGTTCCAGGGTCATACCCTGCAACTGCTCGACATGGCGGTGAACAACGCCGGTGACTACCTCTCCAGCTTCGTGGCCATGAGCTTCAACACCTACGCCTTCGCCGGCGACGAGGCCAACGATTGGAAGATGTGGTGGACGATCTTCTTCTGGGGCTGGTGGATCGCCTGGACACCCTTCGTCGGCCTGTTCCTGGCGCGTATCTCCCGCGGTCGCACCATCCGCCAGTTCGTTGCCGGGGCGCTGGGCATTCCGTTGGCGTTCATGATGGTGTGGATGTCGGTGTTCGGTAACAGCGGCATCGAACTGGTGGCCAATCAGGGCGTCGTCGAACTCGGCGAACAGGCCCTGAATACCCCGCAGACCACCATGTACACGCTGCTCGAATACTACCCCTGGGTCGGTATCACCGCCGCAGTGGTGACGATTCTCGGCATCGTCTTCTTCATCACCTCGGCCGACTCCGGCGCGCTGGTACTGGCGAACTTCACCTCGATCCTGTCGGACGTGAACCACGACGCCCCGATCAGGCTGCGCATCTTCTGGTCGGCAGTGATCGGTCTGGTGACGGTGGCGCTGCTCATGGCGGGTGGCCTGGCGGCGCTGCAGAGCGCGGTGGTGATCACCGCCCTGCCCTTCTCGCTGGTGATTTTCGCCATCATGCTCGGCATGTACAGAGCGCTGAAGCTGGAGGGCAACAAGGCCGAAGCGCGCAGCCGCATCGCCGGCACCGCCCCGGGCGGCGACTGGCGCGAGCGTCTCGACCGCGCCCTGGACACCTCTACCCGCGCGGGTGCTGCCGCCACTATCGAGCACGCCATACGTCCGGCACTCACACAGTTCGCCCAGGAGCTGGAGAGCCGCGGCCAGGAGGCCAACGTCAGCGAGGAGCAGCTCGAAGGCGAGGCGCTGCCCTGCCTGACCCTGCAGGTGGATCTGGAAAATGCCGCCAGCTTCGTCTACCAGGTGTGCCCACACCGCATGCGCACGCCGAGCTTCCTGCCGGCGGACGACGACTACTACGTGCGGTTGGACGTCTATCTGGCTGAGGGCGGCCAGGAGAAGGATCTCAATGGTTTCTCCCGCGGCCAGGTGATCGCCGACGTGCTCTCGGAGTACGAGCGCCATCTGCACTTCCTGGCCCTGGCCGACCAGGGCGGTAGCGTGCAGGCCATGCCGGGGGCGGTGGGCGAACCGCCGGCGGACGCCAGCCCGGCCTGATCGGCTCGCTTGGCCTGGCGCGGCGACACCTCACGGTGTCGCCGCTTTCTTTTGCTCCCTGAACATGGCATAGACGTTGGCCGCCTTGTGGCGACGCAATATGCGGGAGTAACGTTATCGTTACCTTGCACCTCTCTCGGTATCGCCATGGCCCGCTCCCGCCTCCCATCCGGTTTTCGATTCCCCATGCCCGGCAGTGCGCTGCTCGCCGCCTGGCGGGAAGGCTACGGCCTGGCCGAGCTCAAGCGCGACCTGCTGGCCGGTCTGACCATAGGTATCGTCGCGGTGCCACTCTCCATGGCCCTGGCCATCGCCACCGGTGTGCCGCCACAGCATGGGCTGTATACCGCCATCGTGGCCGGTGCCATCATCGCCCTCACCGGCGGCTCGCGCTTCAATATCTCCGGCCCCACTGCCGCCTTCGTGGTCATCCTGTTCCCCATCGTCGCCAGTCATGGGCTCGGCGGGCTGCTGATCGCCACGCTGATGGCAGGGCTGATCCTGGTGGCGCTGGGGCTGGCGCGCCTGGGCAACCTGATCCAGTTCGTGCCCTATCCGGTGGTGCTCGGCTTCACCGCCGGCATCGCCGTGGTGATCGCGCTGCTGCAGCTGCCCGACTTTCTCGGGCTCGACGGCGTCGAGCTCGGCGACAGCACACTGCACAACCTGGCCGCCATCGTACGCGCCGCACCGGGGGTGGCGCCGGCCGAGTTGGGTATCGGCCTGATCACGCTGGCCACGCTGATCCTGTGGCCGCGCTTGAAGCTGCCGGTGCCGGCGCCGCTGGTGGGACTGGCGGTGGGCACGCTGGTTGCCCTGGGCGCCACCTGGTGGGGCATGGAAATCGAGACCATCGCTTCGCGTTTCAGCTGGGAATACCAGGGCCAGAGCGGCAGCGGCATTCCGCCCTTCGCCCCCGGTCTGGTGATGCCTTGGCGACTGCCGGGGCCGGACGGTCTGCCGCTCACGGTGGATTTCGCCCTGATCCGCGAGCTGCTCGGCCCGGCCTTGGCCATTGCCATGCTGGCGGCCATCGAGTCGCTGCTCTGCGCGGTGGTGGCCGACGGCCTGACGCGCACCCGCCACGATCCCAATGCCGAGCTGATCGGCCAGGGGCTCGGCAACATTGCCGCGCCCTTCTTCGGCGGTATCACCGCCACCGCGGCGCTGGCGCGTACTGCCACCAACGTGCGCAGCGGCGCTTTCTCGCCGCTGGCCGCGGTGATTCATGCGCTGGTCGTGCTGCTGGCGGTGGTGGCGCTGGCGGGCGTGCTGGCCCTGGTGCCGATGGCGGCGCTTGCCGCACTGCTGTTCATCATCGCCTGGAACATGAGCGAGGCGCGCCACTTCATGCACACCTTGAAGAGCGCGCCGGGCAGCGACGTCGCCATCCTGGTGATCTGCTTCCTGCTCACGGTGGTGTTCGACATGGTACTGGCGGTGGCGGTCGGCATCGGCCTTGCCGCGGCGCTGTTCATTCGCCGCATGGCCCACCTGACCCATGCGCGCCGCCTGGAACCGGGCCTGGACGAGGAGAGTCGCGACCTGCCCCGTCAGGTGGCGCTCTACGACATCAACGGGCCGCTGTTCTTCGGCGCCGCGGAGAAGGCCGTCTCGTCGCTGCGCGTGGTGGACCCCGAGGTGCGGGTGGTGATGCTCGACATGCGCGACGTGCCGAGCCTGGATGCCACGGCCATCGTTGCCCTGCAGTCGCTGGTCGAGGAGCTGAGCACGCGCCAGGTGGGGCTGATCTTCATCGGCATGCCGGCGCGCATGGTGCTCAAGCTCAAACGGGCCGGG
>NZ_BAEU01000067.1:0-39816 GCF_000246875.1 Halomonas sp. KM-1 | reverse complement strand
ATATCGCGAGCAAGCCATGGCCGGCGCCCGCACGGCGCTGAGCCCGCCCGACGCCGCCGTGCTGGCCCGGCTCGAGCGCTGGTTGGGCGGCGAAGCCCCCGCCGACGCCGAAGACGCCGAGGAGCGCTGGCTGCGCCAGAGCGCCATCGTGCGCTTTCAGCAGCTCACCTCGCCGGTGGCCGCCAAGGCCGTGGAGGACACCGCCGGCTATCGCAGCGCGGCCCTGATCTCGCGTAACGACGTCGGCTTCGACGGCGAGCATTTCAGCCACTCGCCACGCCAGTTCCACGAAACCAACGCCTGGCGCGCACGCCACTTCCCCCACGGCCTGGTCGCCACCGCCACCCACGATCACAAGCGCGGTGAAGACGTGCGGGCGCGTCTTGCCGCGCTGAGTGAAAGTCCCGCCGACTTCGCCACCTGTGTCGAACGCTGGCGCGATCTCGCCGCCCCGTTGCGCCAGGTGCTGCCCTCGGGTGCCACCCCCAGCCCCGGCGACGAACTGATCCTCTACCAGCTGCTGCTCGGCGCCTGGCCGCCGACGCTCTCACGTCACGACGACGACGGCATGCATGAATTTGCCGAACGCCTGGCTCAGTGGCAGCAGAAAGCCGTGCGCGAAGCCAAGCTGCGCACGCACTGGCTGTGGCCCGACGAGGCCTACGAGAGCGCCTGCCGCGATTACCTGCTGGGGCTTCTGGCCAGCCCCGAGTTGTGCCGCGAGATCGAGGCGGCGGCCCGCGAGCTCGACCTGCCGGGCGCGCTCAACGGCCTGGTTCAGACGGCGCTGAGGCTGACCGTGCCCGGCATCCCCGACCTCTATCAGGGCTGCGAATATTGGGATTACAGCTTGGTCGATCCCGACAACCGCCGCCCGGTCGATCACGCCGCACGGTTGGCGACGCTCGACCGGCAGCAAGCGCTCGGCGAGGCGCTGTCCGACTGGCGCCACGGCGCCGTCAAGCAGGCGTTGATCACACGCCTGCTTGCGCTGCGCCACGAGCGGCGCGAGCTTTTCGTCCATGGCGACTATCGGCCGCTGGCCACCGCCGGCGCGCATGAGGAGCGGCTGATCGCCTTTCTGCGCAGCCACGCCGATCGGCAACTGCTGGTCGTCGTGCCGCGGCTGTCAGCAGGGCTGCTGACGGACGCCGACCGCCCCCTGGTGCCGCCGACGCAGTGGGGCGACAGCGGCATCTGCCTGCCCCAAGGGGCACGTGGCGCTTGGCAAAGCGCGCTGACCGGTACCACCCTGACAGTAACGACGGAGACTGTCGCCGCCGGGGAATTGCTGAAGGATTTCCCCGTCGGCGTCTACCTACGAGACACGCACAGGCAAAGGGAGAGCTAGGATGGCTGACGAAGAGCGCGTACGGAACCTGGCCTACGAAATCTGGGAGTCGGAAGGACGACCCGAAGGGCAGCAGCAGCGCCACTGGGACATGGCGCTGAAGATCGTCGCCGCGGAGCAGGCGGCGGGCATGGACGCCGAACTCGAGGAGGTCGGCGAGCCGGTTGACGAGCCACCCATTCTCGAGGACGACCTACCGCTGGAGGATGACGAAAGGGGCATCGATGAGAACCGGCTGCCGCTGGAGCCCCCCGACGGTGAACCCGACTTCGACGAACTGCCCTACCGCGACGACCGCGACGTGGCCCAGGACGTCCCGGTGCAGGATCGCGGCAGCCCCGGCCCGGCCCCGGACGAGCCCGAACCTACCGCGGCCTCGACCCGCCCGCTGCCGGCCGAGGAGGCGACCAGTACCGGTACCCAGGATCAGGGGGTCGCCAATCGTGGCGGCGAAGAGGCCAGGGAAACCTCGGCGGAGCCCGGCCCGGGGCCCATGGAGCCGCTACCACCGGGGTCCGCTACGGCCAGGCGTACACGCAAGCCGCGCCGCGAGAGCGATGGCCTGACCCAGCCCGACGGCACCGACACTTCCCAAGTGTCGGGCAAGACGGCCAAGGGACGAGGCAAGACGACCGGTGAGAGCAAGCCCAAGGCGGCAGCCGATTCGCCCGCGGGCAAGAAGGCCGCAGCGGGCAGCCGCAGCAAATCGCGCAAGTAAGCAGCGCATGCGCAGATGGCGAGAGGCGTAGCACGACACAGGGCAGCAAGACGCCCACCGCGATCAAGGACGACGAACGATGAACACGAGGCAGGAGCCGCAAGAGATCGACCCCGCCGTGGCGATCGATGAACAACCCGGGGTGATCCGGAGTTCGCGCGTGCGCGAGGGCTGGCCTTTCCCGCTGGGCGCGACCTGGGATGGGCTGGGCGTCAATTTCGCTCTCTTTTCCGCCCATGCCACCCGGGTCGAGCTATGCCTGTTCGACGCGAGCGGCACCCATGAGGTGGAGCGCATCGAGCTGCCGGAGTACACCGACGAGGTGTGGCACGGCTACCTGCCCGATGCCCGCCCGGGCCAGCTCTATGCCTACCGGGTCCACGGCCCCTATGAGCCCGAGTCGGGGCATCGCTTCAACCCACACAAGCTGCTGCTCGATCCCTACGCCAAGCAGCTCGTGGGCGAGCTGGTGTGGGACGAAGCGCTGTTCGGCTACACCATCGGCCATGCCGACGGCGATCTCAGTTTCGATACCCGCGACAGCGCCCCCTTCATGCCCCGCTGCCGGGTGATCGACCCCGCCTTCACCTGGGGCCGCTCCCGTGGCGTTCAGCAGCCCTGGGAGCGCACCGTGGTCTACGAGACCCACGTGCGCGGCTATACCATGCGTCACCCGGCGGTGCCCGAAGCGCTGCGCGGCACCTTCTCGGGGCTGATGGTCAACGAAGTGGTCGACTACATCCGCTCGCTCGGCGTGTCGTCGGTGGAGCTGCTGCCGATCCACGCCTTCGTCGACGACCAGCACCTGCTCGAGCGCGGGCTGCGCAACTACTGGGGCTACAGCACCCTGGGCTTCTTCGCCCCCCATTCGCGCTATCTCTCCGGCAGCAACATCAATGAGTTCAAGCAGATGGTGGCCTGTTATCACGCCGCCGATCTCGAGGTGATCCTCGACGTGGTGTACAACCACACCGCCGAGGGCAACCATCTCGGCCCCACCCTCTCCTTCAAGGGCATCGACAACGCCTCCTACTATCGCCTGCTGCCCGACGAACCGCGCTACTACATCGACGATACCGGCACCGGCAACACGCTCAACCTGAGCCATCCCCGGGTACTGCAGATGGTCACCGACTCGCTGCGCTACTGGGCCACCGAAATGCGCGTCGACGGTTTTCGCTTCGACCTGGCGACCATCCTCGGCCGCGAGCCCCACGGCTTCGACGAAGGCGGCGGCTTTCTCGACTCCTGCCGCCAGGACCCGGTGCTGAGCCAGGTGAAGCTGATCGCCGAGCCTTGGGACTGCGGCCCCGGCGGCTACCAGGTGGGCGGCTTCCCGCCCGGCTGGGCGGAGTGGAACGACCGCTTCCGCGACACCAGCCGTGCCTTCTGGCGCGGCGACGAGGGCCAGCTCGCCGAGTTCGCCTCGCGGTTGATGGGCTCGGCCGACCTGTTCGACCGCCGCGGCCGCCGCCCTTTCGCCTCGGTCAACTTCGTCACCGCCCATGACGGTTTCACCCTGCACGACCTGGTCGCCTACGACGACAAGCACAACCAGGCCAACGGCGAGGAGAACCGCGACGGCCACGACCACAACCTCTCCTGGAACCACGGCGAAGAGGGACCCACCGACGACCCGGACGTCCACTCGCTGCGCCTGCGCCAGATTCGCAACTTCCTCGCCACGCTGCTGTTCTCCCAGGGCACGCCGATGCTGCTGGCCGGCGACGAGCTGCTGCGCACCCAGCGCGGCAACAACAACGCCTACTGTCAGGACAACGAGCTGAGCTGGCTTGACTGGAACCTGGAGGGCGACGCCCACGACCTGATCGATTACCTGCGCCGGCTGATCGCCCTGCGCCTGCGCTATCCCATTTTGCGCCGCGGCCGCTTTCTCTCCGGCGAGTACAACGAGGAGATGGGACTCAGGGAGGTCACCTGGTTGGCTGCCGACGGTAGCGAGATGGACGTGCAGCGTTGGGAGGATCCACAAGCGCGCTGTCTCGGCCTGCTGCTCGACGGCCGCGCCCGCCCCTCGGGCATTCGCCGCGCAGGCGACGACCGCTCGCTGCTGATCCTGTTCAACGCCAGCCCCGAACCGATCGCCTTCTGCCTGCCCGACGTACCCCGCGGCAACGGCTGGGTGTGCCGGCTCGATACGCGTGACAGCACACCGCCCGATGCCGGCCTGCGCGCCTTCGGCGAGGAGTACGCCATGCTCGGACGCTCGCTGGTCATGCTCGAACTGGAGCAGGCGCCATGAACACGACCACCTCTCGACGGAAGGGCACATGACGGAACTGATGGCCTGTAGTGATGATTGGGAAACGAAGCCGAGCGAGCAGCAAGCGAGCGCTGCCAGCGCCGCCCTGCCCCGCCGTGATGCCGAGGCGCTGGCAAGCGGCCGCCATCCCGACCCCTTCGCAGTGCTGGGGCTGCACGCGCAGGGAGATGGGTACGCACTCAGGGTCTACGTTCCCGGCGCCCAGGGCGTGGACGTCCTGCGGCGTGACAGCGAGCGTATCGAGGGCCGCCTTACCGAACTCGGCACAGCGGGGCTGTTCGTCATCGCGCTGAGCGAGATCTTCCCCTACCGGCTGCGCATCCACTGGCCCGACGGCGTTCAGGAGACGGAAGACCCATACAGCTTCGGCCTCCTGCTCGGCGACATCGACCTGCACCTGATCGGCGAGGGCACCCATCGCGACCTCGGCCGCTGCCTGGGCGCCCAACTCATGGAGATCGACGGCGTGGCGGGCGTGCGCTTTGCCGTGTGGGCGCCCAACGCCCGGCGTGTCTCGGTCATCGGCGCCTTCAACGGCTGGGACGGCCGTCGCCACCCCATGCGCCTGCGCCACCAGGCCGGCGTGTGGGAGCTGTTCGTGCCGCGTCTGCAGTCGGGCGAAGCCTACAAATACGAACTGGTGGACGCCCATGAGCACGTCGTGCAAAAAGCCGATCCCGTAGCGCTGGCCAGCGAACTGCCGCCCGGCACCGCCTCGAAAGTGGCCGATATCGAGAATTTCGAGTGGCACGACGAGGCCTGGCTCGCCCGGCGCGGCGAGACGCTCGCCCCCGACCGGCCGATCGCCATCTACGAAGTGCACGCTGCCTCGTGGCGCAAGCACGGCGGCAACGAGGGCGAACTCTACGACTGGCGGGAGCTGGCCGAGCAGTTGATCCCCTATGTGAGCGAGATGGGCTTCACCCACATCGAGCTGCTGCCGATCATGGAGCACCCCTTCGGCGGCTCCTGGGGTTATCAGCCGCTGGGGCTGTTTGCGCCTACCGCACGCCACGGTTCGCCGGCGGATTTCGCTTTCTTCGTCGATGCCTGCCACCGGGCGGGGCTCGGCGTGATCCTCGACTGGGTGCCGGCCCATTTCCCCACCGACGCCCACGGCCTGGCGCGTTTCGACGGCACCGCCCTGTACGAGTACGAGCATCCTCATGAGGGCTTCCATCAGGACTGGAACACCTACATCTACAACCTGGGCCGGCGCGAGGTGCACGGCTTCATGCTCTCTTCCGCCCTGCACTGGCTCAGGCACTATCACATCGACGCCCTGCGCGTGGATGCGGTGGCCTCGATGATCTACCGCAACTACTCGCGGCGCGACGGCGAGTGGATTCCCAACCGCCATGGCGGTCACGAGAATCTCGAAGCGCTCGACTTCCTGCGCCACCTCAACCAGGTGGTGGCCGAGGAGGTGCCCGACGCCGCCGTCATCGCCGAGGAGTCGACCGCCTGGCCCGGCGTGACCCGGTCGGTACCCGAGGGTGGGCTGGGCTTTGCCTACAAGTGGAACCTCGGCTGGATGCACGACACCCTGAGCTACATGGCGGAGGATCCTCTCTACCGCTGCCATGGTCACCACAACATGACCTTTCCTCAGGTCTATGCATACTCCGAGCGCTTCATGCTGCCGATCTCCCATGACGAGGTGGTCCACGGCAAGCGCGCGCTGCTCGACAAGATGCCCGGCGACGAGTGGCAGAAGTTCGCCAATCTGCGCGCCTATCTCGCCACGCTGTGGACCCAGCCGGGCAAGAAGCTGCTGTTCATGGGCTGCGAGTTCGGCCAGTGGCGCGAATGGGATCACGACCGCGAACTCGACTGGTGGCTGCTCGACGAGCCGCGCCACGCCGGGGTCCGGCTACTGGTGGGGGATCTCAACCGGCTGTATCGCGAACAGCCGGCATTGCACCAGGGCGACTGCGACCCGGCCGGCTTCGTCTGGGTCATCGGCAACGACCACGCCAACAGCGCGTTCGCCTGGCTGCGCTGCGATGCCCACGCAGAGCCGCTGCTGGTAGTGGCCAACATGACCCCCGTGCCGCGGCACGAGTACCGGGTCGGCGTGCCGCGAGCCGGCGCCTGGGAAGAGATCTTCAACAGCGATGCGGCGTGCTACGGCGGTTCGAACCTGGGCAACCTGGGCCGCCTCGAGGCCAACGAACAACCGCTGCACGGTCAGCCGGCGAGCCTGGAGCTGACCCTGCCGCCGCTGGCGGTGATCATTCTGCGGCCGCTAGCGAGGTAGGGAACACACTCACGACTTCAACACGGAAGTAAGGAGAGATGGCATGCTGGCCATGCTGCAACCGGTCCGTTCGATTCTCTGGAGCGTCGCCCTGCTGCTGCTGGGCAACGGCCTGATCAATACGCTGCTGACGCTGCGCGGCACCGACGAGGGATTCTCGTCCACCATGGTGGGCGTGATCATGTCGGCCTACTTCGTCGGCTTCACCTGCGGTACCTGGGTCAGCAGCCGCTTGATTCGGCGCGCCGGGCACATTCGCACCTTCGCCTTCTGCGCCGCGCTGTGCGCCTCGGGCGCGCTGCTGCACATCATCTTCGTCGACCCCTGGGTGTGGATCGTGCTGCGCTTCTTCTACGGCCTGGCCTTCGTCACCCTGATGACGGTGATCGAGAGCTGGCTCAACGGCCAGGCGGCCAGCCACGAGCGCGGCCGCGTGTTCGCCACCTACATGCTGGTGAACCTCGGGGCGATTGCCGCCGCCCAGCAGATCCTGCGCCTGGACACGCCCGGCGGTTTCCTGCTCTTCGCCGTGACGGCCATCCTGATCAGTTGGGCACTGCTGCCGATCACCATGACCCGGCGCCAGCAACCCACCGTGCCCGAAAACGCCAAGAGCAGCCTCAAGGCACTGATCGGCTTCGCGCCGCTATCGGTCACGGCCTCGGTGCTGTCGGGGCTGGCCATGGGCGCCTTCTGGGGTATGGCGCCGCTCTATGCCCGCCAGTTGGGCTGGAGCGCCGGCGACGTGGGTACGCTGATGAGTGTGACCATCCTGGGCGGCGCGCTGCTGCAGCTGCCCATCGGCCGCTTCTCCGACAAGCACGACCGCTCTCGGGTGCTGACCTGGGTGGTGATCGCCGCCGCGGCGCTGGCCGCGATGATGCCGTTCGCCCCCAACCAGACCGCGCTGCTGGGGCTGTTCTTCCTGTGGGGCGGCTTCTCCTTCGCCATCTACCCGCTGGCGGTGGCGCAGTTGATCGACCAGCTACATCCCGAAGAGGTGGTTTCGGCCTCGGCCGACATGCTGGTGACCCAGGGGGCGGGCAGCGCCTTGGCGCCGATTCTCGCCGGGGCGCTGATGGGCGTGCTGGGGCCCCAGGCGCTGCCCTTCTACATTGCCGCGGTGCTGGCCGTGCTGGGTGCCTATGCGCTCTATCGTCGCCGCCACGTCTCCGATCTGGTCTATGGCCATCCCGCCCACTTCGAGCCGATGACCCAGACCAGCCCGCTGGCGTTGGAGATGCTCTTCGACGACTCCCAGCCCGACCTGTTCGACGACCCCAGCTTCTACGAGGAGCACGAGCGCAAGCGGCTGATCGAGGCGTACCAGCAGCGGGACTAGTCCTCAGCTCAGGCGATCAGAGAGCGCCTCCAGGTCGGTGACGGTCAGGTCCGGCTCGATGCCCCAGGGGTCGAAGGGGGCATCGAGGCTGCGCCGCACCCAGGCGGCATGCAGTCCGGCATGCCGCGCGCCGATCACGTCGAAGGGGTTGCTCGAGATCAGCCAGGTGTCGCCGGGAGCCACGTCGAGGCGGTTGCGCAGATGAGCGTAGACGGCGGGATCGGGCTTGAAGCGCTTGACCTCGTCGACGCTGATCACCGCTTCGAAGCACTCGCCTATTCCGGCCTGTTCGAGTAAGCCGCTGACCGCATCGAAGGTGCCGTTGGAGAAGGCCACGCAGCGCATGCCGCTCGCTGCCAGTCGCTGGAGCGCACCGGCGGCCTCGGCAAAGGCGGGCAGGCGCCCGTAGACCGACATCAGGTGGTCCTTGTCGACGTCCGACAGCTGCGTCTGCAGGGCGCGGTCGGTGAAATCCAGCGCTTCTCGGGTGCACTGCCCGAAGGTTACGTAGGCCCCCATCAGGCCGCGGCGAAAGCTGTACTCCAGTTGCTTGTCGCGCCAACGCCGCGAGAACTCGGGGGCCAGCTCCGCCCTGCCGCTCCTGCCGAGCCGCTCTTCCAGTTCGGCGACCACGCCATGGGTATCGATCAGGGTACCGTAGACATCGAAGGCGAGTACCGTTGCCATCCGCTGCGCTCCTCGTTGCGTTTCGTCACCCCAAGCATGGGGGCTGCCCCGCCGTGGCTCAAGGCGTGGTAGCGGTGGCACCCTGCTGCTTACCCCGCCAGCCGAGTGAGGGCGAAGTTGGCGATGGCGGTGTCCTGCACGCCGGTGCCGGTCAGGTCGCACACGGTGATGGTCGCCTCGGAATTCCGCAGCCGCTCCCCCCGTTCGATCACCCGGCCCAGCTCGTATACCTGGAATGGCGGCTCGCGCCCCGCGTTGGCACAGACCTTGAGTTCCCCGTTGTGCTCGCTCTGCGCCCGGCTGTCGCAGACGAAGGCGTCGGCCCGGGTCAGCACCGATTCGTCCAGCTCGCGCTTGTCGGGGCTGTCCGAGCCCATGGCGGTGACGTGCACGCTCTCGGGCAGGTCGCTGGCGAAGAGCAGCGGCTCCCGCGACGGCGTCGTCGTCACGATGATATCGGCCTGGGCACAGGCGGCATGCACGCTGTCGCGCACGGTGACGGTAAGGCCTTGGCTGCGCATGTATTCGGCGTACTCTTCGGCCGCTTCACGGCGGCGTGCCCAGACGTCCAGGGTATCGACGTTACGCACCAGGCGCAGTGCCTCGACCTGCCGCCGCGCCTGTTCGCCGGCACCAATCACTCCGACCCGGCGGCTGTCCTCGCGGGAAAGGTGCTTGGCGGCGATGGCTCCGGCCAAAGCGGTACGCACCATGGTTAGATAGCCCTCGTCGAACAGCACCGCCTCGACCTGGCCGGTCTCGGCGGAGAACAGCATCATCAAGCCGCTCAGGCTCGGCAGGCCGCGCTTGGGATTGTCGAAGGCGCCGCTGCTGACCTTGATCGCATAACGTTGCCACCCCTTGATGTGGGCGGTCTTGACGTCGACTTCGCTGTTGAACTCCTCCATGGCCATCGACAGGATCGGCGGCTGCACCACTTCGCCGCGCCCCAGCGCGGCGAAGCCCGCCTCCACCTGGTGCAGCGCCTCGTCGTCGATGCCCACCACCGCTTCGATTTCGTCACGTCGATAGAGCTTCATGTTTCCTCCTTGAACACTGCAAAGACCTCAGCCATGGGCAAGCTGGCGCGCTTTGTCGAGCGTCTCCAGCGCCACGCCGTTGCCGGAAAGAATCAGCGCCACCCGCTGGCCGCGCACCTCGAGCCCATGCTCCACCATGGCCGCGAGCCCCACCGCGGCGGCGCCTTCTACCAGAAGCTTCTCGTGCTCGAGGATGTCGACCATGGCCTGGGCGATGGCCGCTTCCGAGACCTGAAAGTGGTCATCCATCACCTCGCGCACCAGGCTGAACGTGCAGCGATTGTCGAGGCCGATGCCGCCGCCCAGCGAGTCGGCCAGACTCTCCACTTCCTCGACCGCCACGGGACGCCCCGCCTGAAGGCTCTGCCACATGGCCGCGCCACGGGAGAGGCTAACGCCGGTGATGCGGGTCTCGGGGCGGATGGCCTTCACCGCCGCGCCGATGCCCCCCAGCAGCCCGCCGCCGGAGAGTCCGACGATCACCCGGTCGAGATCCGGCGCATCCTCCATCAGCTCCAGGCCGATGGTGCCCTGGCCGGCCGCGATCAGCGGGTCGTCGAAAGGCGGAATCAGGGTCATGCTGCGCTCGCGGATCAGGCGCTCGACCTCGCCGAAGGCCTCGTCCTGGCTCTCTCCCACGCGCCTGACCTCGGCGCCCAGCGCCTCGATGGCGGCCACCTTGTTGGCCGGCACCAGGCGTGACAGGCAGACCGTCGCGGCAATGCCGAGCTTCGATGCGGCATAGGCGACGGCACGGCCGTGGTTGCCGGTGGAGGCGGTGACCACGCCGGCCTCCAGAGCATTGCGACCGTGACGCTCGATCAGCGCGGCGATCATGTTGACGGCACCGCGCAGCTTGAAGGCGCCGGTGGGCTGAAGGGTTTCCAGCTTGAGCAGGATATCGGCGTCGAAACGCCGCGACAGGGCAGGCGAACGGACCAGTGGCGTACGCAGCGCCTGTCCGGCGATACGGCGACGCGCCTGGTAAACGGCAGCGAGGGTAACCCCGTGAGCAGAGGTCGACATGGCAGATCCAGTTGTGTGGCTCGTGGCGAGAGGCTTGGCGCTTTCAGCCTAGAAGAGAAGGACAGGCCCAGCCAAACGAAGCGCCGCGGGCATTACCCGCGGCGCTCGTGGTCAGACATACTGGTCGCTTGCCGATTCGACTCGGCAGTACGGCTCAGCTCACCGACATGGCGGCCTTGACCACGCCTTCGCGCACCAGCTCGTCGGTGACCTTGTTCACCGCGCGCTCGGCACGGGCGACGATCTCGTCGACCTCGGCGCGGGTCGCCACTAGCGGCGGCGCGAAGCCGAGAATGTCGCCCTGAGGCATGGCGCGGGCGATCAGGTTCTCGTCCAGCGCCGCCGCGGCGATGCGCGGGCCGACCTTGTGCGCGGCATCGAAGTGCGCACGCTTGGCCGGATCGATGGAGAATTCCAGCGCCGCCAGCATGCCCACGCCACGCACGTTGCCGACGATGGGATGCTCGCCGAAGGCGGCCTGCATCTGCTGCTGCAGGTAGGCGCCGGTTTCGGCGGCATTCCGGGTCAGCCCTTCGCGCTCGATGATCGCCAGGTTGGCCAGCGCCGCGGCGCAGCCCAGGGCGTGGCCGGAGTAGGTCCAGCCGTGGCCGATGGGGCCGTACTGGCCGGTGCCCTGCTCCAGCACGCTCCATACGCGGTCGCCGACGATCACGCCGGAGAGCGGCTGATAGGCGCTGGTCAGGCCCTTGGCGACGGTGATCAGGTCGGGCTTGATGCCGTAGTGGTGGCTGCCGAAGTCGGCGCCGATACGACCGAAGCCGCAAACCACTTCGTCGGCGATCAGCAGCACGTCGTACTTGGCCAGTACCGCCTGGATCGCCTCCCAGTAACCTTCCGGCGGCGGCACGATGCCGCCGGTGCCGAGCACCGGCTCGCCGATGAAGGCGGCTACGGTGTCGGGGCCTTCGGCCAGGATCATCTCTTCCAGCTTCTGGGCACAGAACTGGGAGAACTCGCGCTCGCTCATGCCTTCCTGCTCGGCGGCGCGGTGGTAGTAGTACGGCGCCTCGGTGTGCAGGATGCCGGCCAGCGGCAGGTCGAACTGGTCGTGAAACGCCTTGAGGCCGGTCAGCGAGCCGGTGGCCAGGCCAGAGCCGTGGTAGCCGCGCTGGCGCGAGATGACCTTCTTCTTCTGCGGGCGACCGAGCACGTTGTTGTAGTAGCGCACGATCTTGAGCTGGGTCTCGTTGGCGTCACTGCCACCCAGGCCGTAGTAGACCTTGGACATGCCGGGGCCGGCGAGCTCGATGATCTTCTCGGAGAGCGCGATCTGCGGCTCGTTGGAGTGGCCCACGTAGGTGTGATAGTAGGAGAGCTCCAGCGCCTGCTGGTAGATCGCCTCGGCCACCTCGGTGCGGCCGTAGCCGATGTTGACGCAGTACAGCCCGGCGAAGCCGTCGATGAACTCGCGGCCGTCCTTGTCGACGATGTGGATGCCCTTGCCGCCGGTGATCACCCGGCCCGGCGCGTCGCCATGGGCGAAATCGCGCAGGTGGGTGGAGGCGTGGAAGGTGACCTTGCGGTCGCGCTCGATCAGATCGCGGTGCTGCTGGTTCATTATGCTCTCTCTATATCAAAGGCCCCGCCGCAGCGGGGAGATGTTCGATTCGTTATGACGTCGCTGGCCCAGCGCCAGGGCAGGCCAGCGAGCGATATCTACCCAAGGGCGCTGACGCAAGTGCAGCGGCGCGCGGCGATCGACATGGATGTCGATCGAGGACCGGCAAGAGGGACCTTGATCAGGTCCGACGCGCAAGCCGCAAACGCAGCGTCAGGGTTTCGCCCTTGGGCATCGCGAGATGGGATGCGCTGGTGCCTCCTCTCGCTTCAGCTCCCCGATACGGAGCCCAAAGCCCCCAGGCAGTAATACTTGGTCTCGAGATATTCGTCGATCCCGGTGATGCCGCCCTCGCGGCCCAGCCCCGACTGCTTGACGCCGCCGAAAGGCACCGGCGGGCCGGTCATCTTCACCGAGTTGACGCTGACCATGCCGTACTCCAGCGCCCGCAACAGCTTCCAGATGCGGCGGATGTCGTGGGTGTAGACATAGGCCGCCAGGCCGTACTCGGTGTCGTTGGCCATCTCGATCACTTCATCGTCGTCACGGTAGGCGGTCACACCGGCCACCGGGGCGAAGTTCTCCTCGCGCCATACCTTCATCTGCGGCGTCACACCAGTGAGCAGCACGGGCATGAAGAAGTTCTCTCCCGGCGCCTGGGTCTGGTCGCCGGCCACCAGGGTCGCGCCGCGGGAGATGGCGTCGTCGACGATGGCCGCCGCCTTGTCCACCGCCTGGCGATGGATCAGCGGCCCCAGGTCGACCTCGCTCTCCATGCCGTTGCCCACGGTCAATGCCGCCATGCGCTCGGCGAAGTGTTCGACGAACTCGTCGTGGATCGACTCGTGCACCAGGATACGGTTGGCCGCCAGGCAGTCTTGACCCGCGGTCTGGAACTTGGCCGCCACCGCGGCAAAGGCCGCCTCCTTGGGGTCCATGTCGGGGCCGACGATGAATGGTGCATTGCCGCCGAGCTCCAGCGACACGCGCTTCACCGTCTGGGCGCTCTGCTCGAGCAGCAAGCGGCCGACCCGGGTGGAACCAGTGAAGGATAGCGCCTTGACCCGCTCTTCGGCACACAGAATTTTCGAAACCTCGGCGGGCTCGCCCAGTACCACGTTGAACACCCCTGCCGGAATCCCGGCGCGCTCGGCCAGCTCGGCCAGGGCCAACGCCGAGAACGGCGTCTCGCCGGCCGGCTTGACCACCACGCTGCAGCCGGCGGCCAGGGCAGCGGCAGCCTTGCGGGTGATCATCGCCAGCGGGAAGTTCCACGGCGTGATCAGCGCGGCGATGCCCACCGGCTCCTTGAGCGTGCCCAGGGCGGCATTGGGGATGTGGCTGGGAATGGTCTCGCCGAAGGTGCGCTTTCCCTCCTCGGCGAACCAGCGCACGAAGCTGGCGCCGTACTCCACCTCGCCGCGGGCATCTGGCAGCGGCTTGCCCTGCTCCAGGGTCATGATGATCGCGAGGTCCTCGCGGTGAGCCTGCAGCAGGTCGTGCCAGGCCATGAGCCGCTCGGCGCGCTCGTCGGCACGCAGCGCGCGCCAGTGCACGAAGGCGGCATCGGCGGCGTCCACCGCTTCGCGGATCTGGTGCGATTCGAGCCAGGGGATGTAGCCGATGACCTCGCCGGTGGCGGGGTCGAACACCGTCTCCTCACGGCCGCCGTCGCCGTGGGTCCACTTGCCGTTCACATAGGCGTGCTGACGGAACAGACGCGGATCATCGAGCATGGTGGACAGTGTATTGGTCAACTTCATGTTCATGTGGCACCTCCCCTGACACCGGCCCCTCGCTCACGGGCCGGCTGTGGCAAAAACGGCAGAGCAGCCGGCGGCTGCTCGATGGGTACAGGGTAAGGGCAAACCCGGGGCGGGACTTTTCGTTAACCCGCAGGGCAAGTGTGCTTTTTTTTGTCCTCCCGGACTAAGTTGCGTTTTTTTCTGCGCGCCGCACTCAGGTCTCCGGCGGCGCGGCCAGCGCCTCTTCGGTAAATACGATCAGGCCCAGCTCCGGCCGGTAGCCGTGGATCTCCTTGACGTCGAGCGCCTGCAGGAAATAAAGGATCTCCTCGCTGACCACCTGCCCCGGCACCAGCACCGGGAAGCCCGGCGGGTAGGGAATCACGAAGCTGGCCGAGACCACGTCGCGACCGGCACGCATCTCGGCCTGGAGCTCGCCGTTGTCGAAGCGCAGATACTCGGTGTTCTCCTCGTCGTAGCTCAAGAAGTAGGCGCGGCGAATGTCGCCCTCCGGTGTCTCGCTGCGCTGACGGAAGGCGTCGTGGAAGCGGCTGAAGTCGGGCAGCGGCGGCAGCTCCTGAGTCAGCGAATGCACCCGGTGCTCGATGATCTTGCGCTCGGGCCGGCTGCTCTCCTCCCAGCGGTACTCGAACTCCTTGGCCAGCTTGATCAACACGTCGAGCAGGTAGGCGATGGAGCCGCGAGTCGTACCGATGTTGGTCATGAACAGCACGGTGTTGCGCGAGGTCTTGTTGATCTGAATGCCGTATTTGTTCATCAGGTATTCGTTCTTGAAGGCATCGCCGTCGACCCCAGTGTTGCCGATGGCAATGGTCACCCGGGTGGGGTCGACCACGAACTCGTCCCGCGCCCAGGCCTCCTCCATCTGGTTCCAGCCGGTCACCGGGTCGAAATAGGACTCGACCCCCGATTCACGATACTCGACGGGCACCATGTCGCTGTTCTTGAGTACCCGGAAGTACTTCTGCAGCTGCGGATGGGTGTAGAGCTGCTCGCGTAGCGACAGCGCCGCCTCTACCTGGGCATGAACCAGCTCGAAGCCCTCCATCTCGGCCTGCATGCGCCCGACGTCCAGCGACGCCACAATCTGATAGTTGGGCGAGGTGGAGGTATGCGTCATGTAGGCCTCGTGGAACGGCGCCTCGACCTTCTGACGGAAGTCCTGGTCCCAGACATGGATCATCGAGCCCTGGCGCAGCGAGGTCAGGGTCTTGTGGGTGGAGTGGGTGGCATAGGCGCGGATGCGCACCGCCTCCGGATCGGGCAGCAGCCGGCGCTCGAGCCAGGTGGCGTCGTCGTCGGGGTCGAGCGTATCGAACTCCGCCTTCCATGCCGCGTACTCCTCGCGGTAGGCCTCGCTGCGGTAGCGGTCGCGCAGGGTGCGCGCGGCGTGCATGGCGGTGCGCGGCCGATAGGTGGGATTGAAGGTGGCGAAGGCGAACCACGCCTCGTCCCACAGGAACACCAGGTCGGGCTTGATCGCCAGGCACTCCTCCATCACCCGGCGCACGTTGTAGACCACGCCGTCGAAGGTGCAGTTGGTCAGCAGCAACATCTTGACCCGGTCGAGCTGGCCGGCGCGCTTGTACTCCAGCAGCGTCTTCTTGATCTCGCGCAGCGGCACCGCGCCGTACATCGAGTAATCATTGAGCGGGTAGGAGTCCAGGTAGCTGACGTGGGCGCCCGCCAGCACCATGCCGTAGTGGTGCGACTTGTGGCAGTCGCGGTCGATCAGCACGATGTCGCGGGGCTTGACCAGCGCCTGCACCACGATCTTGTTGGCCGTCGAGGTGCCGTTGGTGACGAAGAAGCTCTGCCGCGCACCGAAGGCCCGGGCGGCGTACTCCTGGGCCTTCTTGATCGGCCCATAGGGCTGCAGCAGTGAATCGAGGCCGCCCGAGGTGGCCGAGGTCTCTGCAAGGAAGATGTTGATGCCGTAGAAATCGATCATGTGCCCCGCCCAGTGCGAGCGGGTCACCGACTTGCCCCGCGAGATGGGCATGGCGTGGAACACCCCGGTGGGCTTCTTGCTGTATTCGCGCAGGGCATCGAAGAACGGCGTGCGATAGCGGCTGTCGATGGCACGCAGGATGGTATGGTGCTGCTCGATGTAGTCGGTTTCGCGATAGAAGATGCGGTTGAAGTGGCGGATGTCGCGGCTCGCCGTGGCCTCGACGTCGCCGCTGGTGACCAGGAACTGGTCGATCTCGGGACGCAGCTCGTGGATCATCGAGCTGAGCAGGATGCTGCGTTCGGCCTCGGTCTGGTGTTCCAGCTCCTTCTCCGACAGGCCTTCCAGATAGTTGCGCAGCGCACTGAGGTTGTACTTGGACTTGTAGGGAAACTCGTAGCGGATCAGGCAGGCCTGGATGTTGGGGTTGACCAGCACCGCGATCAGGGCGTCCTCGAAGCTGCGTACGGTGACCACGTCGTAGACGAAGCGGTCCTCGGGCCGGCGCAGGCTGTGGAACGCCTCGCGCACCACTTCCTCTTCCTGGGACGAGAGGTTGTCGACGATCAGCAGCTCGAAATAGGGCTGGGCCGAACTGTTGGAGGCCGGGTGCCCATGGCGCAGCTGCGCCAGCGCATCCATGGTCTCGAGATCCTCGGCACTGGCATCGGTTTCGGAGAGGTCGACATGACGCCGCCGATAGGATTCGCTGATCAGCGCCCGCACCAACCGCTTGACCACCTTCTCCAGCAGCGCGTACTCCTCGCGGTCGAACAGCCCCCAGAGATGGCGGAAGTCCTCCTTGGAGGGGAAGGCGTGATAGTCCTCGATGATCTCGAGCCGCGTCAGCTTGACGTCGATCGCCTTGATCAGGTTGCGTGCACGGCTCTCGTCGTTGAGCCGCACCAACTGCCCCAGGTCGCGCTTGAGCGCATTCCAGGTGTCGGCGCGAAGCTGGGAGATCTTGTGGTAGAAGCCCAGCGCGGTATAGGGCGTTTCGGTATGGCTGCTCTCGTTCATGGCGACACCCTTTCCATCGTTGTTCGTTGTCTTTCTCTCAGCGCCAGCTCACGGCCGACAGTGCCGACTATCTCGGGCCGTAACGGACCCGCAATTGCTGTTCGGGAAAATGATCGAAGGCCAGTTCCAGGCGCTGCTGCGGCCAGCGATAGCTGACCCGCCCCGACTGCGGCCAGTACGCGGCGGTGTAGATGGTGCCAAGCCCGCGTGCGTAGTCGCGACGAAACAGCGGCGGCGCGGCGAAGGCGTCGAGCAGGCGCGCCTCGCTGGTAGCCGGGTCGTCCACCAGGATCGACAGCTGGCGCTCGCGAATCAGGGTTTCCGAGGCCAGCGCATGGGCGTACCACTCGATCTTCTTCTGGTGGTTAGTGGCCACCGCCACCCGGCGGATGCTGGCCCGCTGGTCGGGAGCGATCATCGCCGTGACGTAGCGTCCCGCAGCATCGGTCAGGGTGATGTTGTAGGCCATATGGCTGGGCACTCGGGCCAGTACCTCGGCGGCCTGAGGCACGCTGTCGCAGAACTCCAGCAGATAGCGCAGGATGATCGGCGCGCCGAAGCCCTCGCCCACCGCCTTGCGTCCACCGAAGGCCAGCGATACGGCCAGGCCCGCCTCGTTCATGCCATCCAGCACGCCCCACAGGCAGTCGGTCATGGCGATCACGCCGCGTCCGTTCCAACGGGTGTACAGCACGCTGCCCTCGCACAGCTCCGGCGGGTAGTCGTAGTTGCGCGCCAGTATCGGCGCGCCATCGCGCACCAGCACCGCCTGGGAACAGCCGGTGATGTACGGCGGCGGCTGGTAGAGGCTGAGAAAACGCGCCGCCAGATCGCCGCCACCGGCCAGCTCGCACAGCGCCCGGTAGGTCTCCAGCAGCTCCGGCATGTGCCGACGCAGGGCGTTGTAGCAGCTCAGGTAACCCGGCCGCTCACGCTCCCCCTCGGCCAGGTACCACGCCTCGTAGGCTGGCCAGTGGTAGTCGAACAGAGACCGCCACTTGGGCCCCGGCACCTCCTCCTGCAGGGTACGAAAGACCAGCGCTTTCTCCATCTCCCCTCGCCGCGCCTGGTGATGCCGCTCGACTTCTCCGTTCATAGGATCTTGAAGTTGCCGCCGCCGATGGCGTGACTCACGGCGACCTCTTCCACCGCCGGGTCCTGCAGCGGCTGGCCGGCATACTCCCCGCGAATGCCCTCGATCCAGGCCTTGGCCCGCTCGGTGAGCTGGAAGTCATCGTCCATCAGACGGCCCCGGGTGATCAGGATGCCCAGGTCGGCGCCCTCGTAGCGGAAGTCGCCCGGTCCGCTGATGCGCAGGAAGAAGGCCTCGCGCTCATTCTCGGCGGCATGCGGGTGGTAGCTGTAATGGTCGTAGGCCATGCGGCTGTCAGCGCCCAGCGTCCACACCCCGGTGCGTGGCGCCTGGGTGAGCAGATCGACGCTCTCGTCGGTGTGCTTGATCACCAGTTGGCTCCAGCTGTCGACGCTGTCGGGGTGCGACCAGCGCTCGTTGATCTCCTCGATGTCGAGATCGAACTCGACGTCAGAGAACTCCAGCAGATGGAACAGGAACAGCGGGATGTCGGAGTGGGCGAAAGCGGCCACGTTGGTCAGCGAGCTGGCGCCGGTGACCCGAGGATTGAGTTCGCCCAGGTAAACCTCGCCGTTGTCCATGTCGATCAGGAAGTCGAGCTCGAAGTAGCCGCGGTAGCCCTCTTCGCGCAGGGCCTCGCCGAACTTGAAGGTGTACTCGCGGGCCTTGTCGCGGATCTCCTGGCTGAAGGCGCCAGCGAACATCTCGTTGCCGCACCAGCCGCCCTTGTAGGGGGTCAACGACTTGAAACCCACCAGTTCGGTCATCAACGGCCCCACCACGGTGCCACAGCGGGTGGCGCAGGCCTCGATGGCCGAACCACGGCAATTGATGCGCTTCATGATCTTGACCTCGGGCTCGGCCTCGATCTCCTCGGCGTGCTTGTAGTAGTCGTCTTCGCTGGCGATGAAGAAGGTGGTGTGGCCGGAGTCGCCGTAGGCGGTCTGCACCACCAGGTCGTCGCCCAGCTCACCGCTGACCTCGAGCAGCTCCTGGTAGCTGCCGACCCTGGCCAGCACGTTGGGCACGCTGGGTACCCCGGCCTTGTTGCCGATCCGCACCGTCTCGATCTTGTTGTCCATGCGCGAGCGCAGCTCGGCCGGTGGGAAGGCGACCCGCAGACCGAGCTGCCGGCAGATCTCCTCGGTGTGCTCGTCGAACATCAGGAAGGCGGCGACCCCGGCATCGTCGCCGCTGGCGCGCGACTGGATGAAGTCGATCACCTCCTTGTGCTCGAGCAGGTAGTTGTTGATGTCCTCGATGCTCTCGAAGTCCCGCGGGAATTTCTCCTTGGGCACGAAGACGTTGCGCTGCTGGCCGTCGAAGCAGTCGATGTAGTTGATGTGGCGGAAATTGCCCACCCAGTCGCCGATACCGAGCAGGTTGAAGTTGGTCGCCGATATGAAGTAGACCGGTTCCTTATTGTTGCGAAAATGGCGGCGAACGTCGGCAATGTTATTGATCTTGTTCATTGTTTTCGCTCCAACGATGACGGAAGGGATAGCATCGGCGCGGCCTGTACCGGCGACCGATGCCGTTGCGGAGCCGCGTGGCGGGAAGCTCCGCTGCAACAGTTGTATCAGGCGCAACAGGAACTCCCGCATGACGACCTCCTGTAGGGTCAGTACTCCTCTATATCGGTGCGTTGCGGTTTGGCCAGCGGCCCCAGGCTGGCAAGAAACGGCGAGGGGCCATGCTCGAAGCGGTAGATCGAGAAATCCACCTGGCGGTCGCGGAAGCTCTTCAGCGGCTGACCCAGGCCGCGCAAACCGGTTTCACGCTCGCGCCGCACCCGGCCGAAATCGACCTCGATGGGCATGATCTCCTCGCCGCCGCCAGCTTGATGAATCACGTCGCCAGAAGGCCCCACCACGATGGAGCGACCGTTGCCGAGGGCGCCGGCGCCGTTGATGTCGAAGAAGTAGCACTGGTTGACCGCGGCGTTGGCACGGGCGATGGAAAGCTCGATATCGCGGTCGATGGTATCGGTCATGGTGGGGTGGAGGATCACCTCGGCGCCCATGGCTGCCAGGGTCCGGGTGGTCTCGGGGAACCACATGTCGTAGCAGATCGACACACCGAAACGACCGACATTGGGCACGTCGAAGACGACGAACTCCATGCCGCTCTCCACGCCGGCCTCGTAGGGGCGGAAGGGGAACATCTTGCGGTAACGCGCCACCACCTGCCCACTCGGATCGATCACCGACAGGGTGTTGTAGATACCGCTTTCGGTACGTTCGAACATGGATCCGGGAATCAGCCAAATACGGTACTGCTCGGCGAGCTGGCAGAAGAACTGCTCGACATGGCTGGGTAACGGGTGGGCGTGGTGTGGCGAGGCGCCGAGCGGCATCAGCTCACTGAACAGAACCATTTGCACCTGGGGAAAGCGGCTCATCAGCGCGTCGACCCGGTGGCGCATGGCCTCGGTATTGTCACCGTGATGCAGGGCCTGCATCTGCACCCCGGCAATGGTGAAGTAGGACATGGGCATCTCTCTACGTCAGGCGATCTTGTCTCAGGGCGCTAACCAACTCGTCCGGCACCGCGATGACATGCCGGAAGATCGCCCGGCTGAGTGAGCCGTAGGCTCACTCTCGCTTTAAGCTTATGCCATGATTCTACTCAGAGTATCAACGTTGAGTTCGCGTTGGATGCCGCGCCGCCAGCGGCCCTAGTCTAAATCAACTGAGAAAGTCGCCCCGCTCCAGTCCCGGTGCAGGACGTTTGACCGCCTTGGTCACAATGTAGGTGAAATAACGCTCGATGCCGACATCCGAGGTGAGCCAGGCGTCGATCAGGCGCTGGTAGGCATCGACGGAGTCGGCCTCGACCTTCATCAGGTAGTCGACCCCGCCGCCCACGGCCACGCATTCGGTGACCTCGGGGGTTTCGTGAACCAGCGCCTCGAAGCGGGCGAAGCTCTCGGCATTGTGCTGCTTGAGCTCGATCTGCACCCACACCGGGGTGCGCTTGACCAGCGCATCGGGGTTGAGGCGTGCGGCGTAACCCTCGATGATGCCGGCCTTCTCCAGCCGCCGCACCCGCTCCCAACACGGGCTGACCGAGAGGTTGATGGCCTCGGCCAGCTTCGACTTGGTGATGCGTCCGTCGCGGGACAGGATCTCGAGAATCTTAAGGTCGTATCGATCGAGCTTCATCGTTCTCTCTTGTCATGTTGCTCTTGTCATTGGCAGAGCGGCACGAATCAGCCGAGGGTATCGACGACGTCGGCGATCACGGCAATGGTGTCGCCCATGTTGACCAGCGCGGGGAAGCGCCGCGCCGCCAGGATGCCGTCGCGACCGGCGTGGTACTCGACCGGCGTCGCGCCGCTGCGGGTCATGTCGTAAACGCGGGCGATCACCTGGCCCTTCTCCACCCTGTCGCCCAGCGCCAGGGTCAGCTCGAGCAGACCCGTATGTTCGCTCTGCACGTAGCAGCTGGCGTCGGGCATATCGAGATAGATCTGCGGCTCGGCAGGCATCTCCACCTCGCCCTGGAGCAGGCCGAAATAGATCAGGAAATTGCGCACGCCGCGCTCGGTGAGGGCCAGGCTCTCGGGGGTCGAGGTGCCGCCGCCGCCCAGCTCGGTGGCGACGAAGACCTTGCCCTGACTCTCCACCGCGGTATCGAACAGCGCCGCGGCATCGAGTTCGAACATCATCATGGCGTAGGGGGCACCGAACGCCTTGGCGCCCTCCAGGGCCTGGCGCTGCTGCTCGGGGTCGTCGAGCACGTGGGAGGCACCGAAGGGAATGATGTCCAGGGTGCGACCGCCGGAGTGCAGGTCGAGCACTACGTCGCACATCGGCGTAATGACCCGGGTGAAGTAGTCGGCGATCTTCTCGGTCACCGTGCCGTCGGGGTCGCCGGGAAAGCTGCGGTTGAGGTTGCCGCCATCCATCGGCGAGGTGCGCTTGCCGGCCATGGCCGCCGGCATGTTCATCATCGGCACGATGATCACGCGACCGCTCACGTCCTCGGCACGCAGCGAGCTCGACAGCTTCATCAGCGCGGTGATGCCCTCGTACTCGTCACCGTGGTTGCCACCGGTCAGCAGCGCCGTGGGGCCCTCCCCGTTCTTGACCACGGTCACCGGAATCATCACCGCCCCCCAGGCCGACTCGTCGGTGGAGATCGGCAGCTTGAGGAAGCCGTGCTGGACGCCGTCGGCGTCGAAGTCCACGGTGGCGCTGATCGGGCTGGGTCGCTTGCTCATCTTGCTCTCCTTGACTTGACGAACGCTGGCCTTACTTGACGAAAAGCTGGCGCGGAAAATTGGCCAGCGCTTCGCAGCCGGTCTCGGTGATCAGAATGCTCTCGGTTATCTCGAGCCCCCAGTCGTCCTGCCACAGGCCCGGCATGAAGTGGAAGGTCATGCCCGGTTCGAGAATGGTCTCGTCCGAGGGACGTAGGCTCATGGTGCGCTCGCCCCAATCGGGCGGATAGCTGATGCCGATGGGGTAGCCGCAGCGGGCGCCGCCGCGGTCGAAGCCGTACTTGTCCATCGCCGCACCCAGGGCCATGGCGATGTCGGCGGTGCGATTGCCTGGCTTGGCCACGGCCAGGCCGTTCTCGATACCCTCGAGCAGGGCCGACTCGGCGCGCACGAAATCCTGCGGCGGCCGGCCCAGAAACACCGTGCGTGACAGGGGCGCATGGTAACGCTTGAACACCCCGGCAATCTCGAAGAAGGTCCCTTCCCCCTTGCGGAACGGCGTGTCGTCCCAGGTCAGATGGGGCGCCGCCGCATCCTTGCCGGTGGGCAGCATGGGCACGATGGCGGGGTAGTCACCGCCGTGCACCTTGCCGTTCTCGTCGACCCAGCCCTCGATACCGACACGGTAGATCTCCGAGACCAGCTTGCTCTTGGGCAGGCCGGGCTCGATCACCTCCAGAATGCGTGAGTGCATACCCTCGACGATCTTGCCCGCCACCCGCATGTAGGCAATCTCCTGGGGCGACTTGATCGCACGGCACCAGTTGACCAGCGAGTTGGCATCCATGAAGCGTGCATGGGGCAGTTCGCGCAGCAGACTCTGGTAGGCCTTGGCTGAAAAGTAGTAGTTGTCCATCTCCAGCCCCACCACGCCCTGATGCCAGCCGCGATCGGGCATGATCGACTGGGCCAGGTAATCCATGGGGTGCATGTCCGGATTCTGGACGTAGTAGTCAGGGTAGTAGGTGATGTTGTCCGGATCGATCCAGCAGGTGCGCAGCGCCCCGTTGGCGTCCATGCGCCGGCCGTACCACACCGGTTCGCCCTCCAGCCCCACCAGCACGCACTGGTGCACGTAGAAGGACCAGCCATCATAGCCCGTCAGCCAGGCCATGTTGGACGGATCGCTGATCACCAGCACGTCGATCCCTCGACTGGCCATTTCGGCCCGCACCTTCCATAGCCGGCTGGCATATTCCTCACGAGTGAAGGACAGGGATACCTGAGTCATGGGCCACTCGCCATAAAATCACCAAGAACCGGCCCTCTCCGCTACATGAAGAAGGCCGGGCCATCGGATAGTCGGTCATCGCGGTCAGGGGTGAAAGGACCGGCCCAAAATTGTCATGATCGATTTTGACGGAAAACATGACAATCCCAGTTCAATGCCGCTAAGCTGATAGTAGCATCCCCCCTTGGCTGGCGGTCAAAGGCTTTATTGAATCATGACGATTGATCTGACCCCGTACCTGACGGATACGGGCCCCAAGTACCTGGCCATCGCTCGTGCTCTCTCGGAAGCGGTGCGTCAGGGGGAGCTGGTGCCCGGTACCCGGCTGCCGCCTCACCGCCAACTGGCCGAGAGCCTGGGGGTCAGCGTCCAGACCGTCTCGCGCGCCTATGCTCAGGCGGAGAGAATGGGGCTGGTGCAGGCCCGGGTGGGCAGCGGCACCTGGATCAACGCGCTGGACGATGCCAAGGAGTCGGCCTATCTGCGTGGCCACGAAGCACGTCAGGAGAATCCGCTGATCGATCTGTCGATCGCCCACCCGGTATGCCCGCCGAGCCATCATCTGCGCTTTCGCCATACCCTGGCCGAGCTGGCCGAGCTGGCCAGCCCCGACGTGATCGGCGCCTGCCGCCCCATCGCCGGCCTCACGCATCAGCGCGAGCGCGCCAGCGCCTGGCTGCAATCGCGCCTGCACGTACCCGGCGAGATGGACGACCGCATTCTCTGCAACGGCGCCGCCCACGGCCTGATGCTGGCGATTTCCAGCGTGGTGCAGCACGGCGACCTGGTGCTGACCGAAGCACTGACCGATCACGGCCTGATCGCGCTCTCGCGCACGCTGGGCTTCCAGTTGCGCGGCATCGCCATCGACCACGAGGGCATCGTGCCGGAAGCGCTTGAGCTGGCCTGCCAGCGCTTCAAGCCGCGCGCGCTCTACCTGACCCCGACCCAGCTCAATCCCACCGGGGCGACCATGAGCGAGGCGCGACGCGACGCCGTGGCCGAGGTGCTGGCGCGGCACCGGGTTTGGCTGATCGAGGACGACGTGCATGCGCTGCTGGAAGCCCCGGGATTAACCCCCGTCGCGGCACGCATTCCGCAGCTGAGCTTCCACGTCACCAGCCTGACCAAGGTCACCGTGCCGGGGCTGCGTGCCGGCTACCTCACCGTGCCGCGCGGCCAGCTGCACCATGTGCTGCCGCGCATGCGTGCGACCACCTGGATGGCAACGCCGCTGATCTTCGAGATCGCCGACCGCTGGCTTGCCGATGGCACCGTCGAGACCCTGGCCGCCGAACAGCGTAGCCTGCTGGGCGAGCGCCAGCAGCTTGCCCAGCGCCTGCTCGGCCATCATGCGCTGGAGTCGCGCCCCACCAGCCTGCACGTTTGGATTTCGCTGCCCGACGCCTGGCGCGCCGAGGAATTGCAGCAGCAGGCGGAGCAGGAGGGGCTGGCGATCACCACGGCGGTGCCGTTCATGGTGGAGCAGACTCCGCCGCCCAGGCGCATCCGGGTGAGCCTGGGTGCCGAGCAGGACATTGCCCGCCTGGAAGAGGGGCTCAAGCGCTTGGCCGTGCTGCTCGACGAGGCGCCGCCGCCCATGATGCAGATCGTGTACTGAGAGATCGTCTACCGAGTAAGGAGCCGTCATGCGCATACTGCTTCACATCGACGACATCGAGGCCTGGCGCGATGCGCTGGCCGAACGCCTGCCCGATGCCGAGATCGTCACCGCTGACGACCCCGCCGAGCGACGCCGCGACGCCGACTACCTGGCGGTGTGGAAACCCTCCGAGGCGCTGCTCGCCGAGCAGACCCGCGCCCGCGGCATCGTCAACCTGGGAGCGGGCGTCGATTCCCTGCTGAACAATCCGGCGCTGCCCGAAGGGGTACCCATCGTCAAACTGCGCGATGCCGGCATGGCCGAGCTGATCGGCGACTACGTGCGTTACGGGGTGCTGCACTTTCAGCGCGACTTCGACCGCTACCGCCGCCAGCAGGCGCAAGGGGAGTGGCACGAGCACAGCGTTGCCGACAAGCGCGACTGGCCGGTGGGCGTGCTCGGCCTCGGTGCCATCGGCGCCAAGGTGGCCGCCATGGTCGCCGCCGACGGTTTCCCCGTGCATGGCTGGAGCCGCTCGCCCAAGTCGCTCGACGGCATCGTCTGCCACCACGGCGACGAGGGGCTGATCGAGCTGCTCGGGCAGGTTCGCACCCTGGTGCTGCTACTGCCCGGCACCCATTCCACCCGCCATATCATCGATGCCCGCGCCCTGGCCGCCCTGCCCGAGGGTGCCAACCTGATCAACCCCGGCCGCGGCAGCCTGATCGACGAGGCGGCGCTGCTCGAAGCGCTGGGTGAAGGTGAACAGGAAGGCCGGCTGCGTGGCGCCATCCTCGACGCCTTCCCCGAGGAGCCGCTGCCCGAATCGAGCCCGCTGTGGCGGCATCCGCGCATCTGGGTAACGCCGCACATGGCCGGGCCGACGCCGCTGGGCGAGGCCGTCGACCAGGTGGCCGAGGCGATCCGCGCCTTCGAGGCCGGCGACGAAGTGGAGAGCGTCGACCCCGAAGCGGGTTATTGAGCGGGCGCGTGTCGCGTGGCCGCGGCACGCGCCCAGGTCAGACAGGAAGGGGTCAGGCGATCTCGGCCTGCGGGCGCGGATCGTGCACCAGGGCGGGCTGCCAGGCCGGCGCAGCGGCGACGCCTTGCTGCGGCGCTTCGATGCGGAACCACATGACCTCTTTCACCAGCAATTCCACTTGCTGGCGAAGCGTCGCCGCCTCGTCGGCCGCCCGCTCCACCAGGGCAGCATTCTGCTGAGTCACTTGATCCATCTGACCGACCGCGGTGTTGACCTGCTCGATGCCGATGCGCTGTTCGCCGGACGCCGAGGCGATTTCCTCCATCAGATCGGTCACCCGGGTGACGGCTGCGACGACCTCACGGATGGTGCTGCCCGTTCTTTCGACGAGCTCCGCTCCCTGACCGACCTGCTGGTGGGACGACTCGATCAAGGTCCGAATCTCACGCGAGGCCTCGGCGCTGCGGCTGGCCAGAGTTCGCACCTCACCCGCCACCACGGCGAATCCTCTGCCCTGCTCACCGGCCCGCGCCGCCTCCACGGAAGCATTGAGCGCCAGGATGCTGGTCTGGAAGGCAATCGAGTCGATTACCTCGATGATGTCTTTTACACGCCCGGCGCTCTGAGCGATCCCCTGCATCGTGGCGACCACGTTGGCCATCATCTCCCCGCCCTGGTGTGCCGTTCGTCTGGCTTCCAGGGCCAGTTGGTTGGCTACGTTGGCGTTCTCGGCGTTCTGGCCCACCGTCTGCGTCAGCTGCTCCATGCTGGCCGCGGTCTCCTCGATCGACGCGGCCTGCTGCTCCGTGCGGGCCGAAAGGTCCTGGTTGCCCATCACGATCTGATCGACGCCGGCATTGATCCGCTCGGTGCCGCCATGCACATTGACCAGCGAGGCCACGAGACGCTGACGCATGCTCTCGATACCCGCCAGCAGACTGGACTGGTCGCCGGCCTTGAGCGCCAGCGCCTGGGTCAGGTCGCCGTCCGCGATTCGCCGCACTATCTCCTGGGCATGGTGCGGCTCGCCGCCGAGACTCCTTAGCACGTCACGGATGATCCAGCCCATGGCAAGGGTCAGCAGGATGCCGATGCCCAGCAGCAGCATGCCCAGCTCGATCAGGCTCGCCCAGAAGGCGGCGTTGATGTCATCCATGTAGACGCCTGCTGCCAGGTCCCAATTCCAGCCGGGCACCCGCTGCACGTAGCTCATCTTGGGCACCTCTTCGGAGCCGGCCTGGCTGCGCTGAGACATATAGCCGACGAAACCGCCCGTCTGAGGATTGCGGTCCGCCGTCGCCTTCAGTTCCCGATAAAGGTACAGCCCGCTCTTGTCCTGGAAGTCGCGCATGGAATCGCCCAAGGCACGACGGGGATGAGCCACGATACGAATGTCGCTGTCGAAGGCGAAAATGTAACCATCCTCACCGAAGCTCAGGTTCGCCAGGCTTTCGATGGCCCTGGCCTGGGCTTCCGCTTGCGTCAGTTCACCGCGTTCGGCGCGTGAGGCAAGGCTCGCCACCATGTCCCGTGCGCTGCCGACGAAATACTCGAGGCTCGCGATCCGCTCATTCAACAAACCCTCGCGCTTGTCGTAGGCCGTCCACCCCACCAATACCAGCATCCCCACCCACATCAAGCCCAATGTCGCCCACAGCTTGGTACTTGTCGCCCAGTTGCGCATCGTCTCTGTTTCCTTGGATTCGTCTATCACTTAGTCGTAATACGGGGAGAACCGAAAGCACGTCTGGCGCTTTCGGTTCGGTTCTTGAACGGGCTTCATTGGCCCGTTCTGGTTGTTTGGTTCAAACCGGCAGCAGCCGGCTTTCCATGGAATGGTGTTCGAGCCTTGCGCGGGCATCGTTTCCGCCCTGCTCAAGCTGTTCGAGATGCTCGCTGACACGGAAACGGGCGATCAGCCTGGCCATCTCTCCGGCCTGATCGTCCAGTGAACGGCTCGCGGTGGCGACCTGCTCGACCAGCGCCGCGTTCTGCTGGGTGGTAGCCTCGAGCTGGGCCACGGCCTGGTTGATCTGTTCGATACCCGCCGACTGCTCGCCGCCGGCCGAGGAAATCTCCGCCACCAGGTCGGAGACCTGGCGCACGTCTCGGGAGATGGCGGCCAACGCCTCGGAGGTGCGACCCACCAGGCCGTTGCCCGCCTCCACCCGTTGGGTGGTGTTGTCGACCAACTGACGAATGCGTTCTGCCTCCTCGGCGCTGCGACTGGCCAGCTTGCGTACCTCGCCGGCCACCACGGCGAAGCCGCGCCCGTGCTCACCGGCGCGGGCGGCTTCCACCGAGGCATTGAGCGCCAGCAGGTTGGTCTGAAAGGCGATGCCGTCAATGGCCGCGACGATGGCGGTAATCTGGCGGTTGGCCTCGGAGATCTGCTGCATGGCCTGGCGCGCCTCCTCGGCCACCCGGCTGGCCTGTTCGGCCTGGCTTACCGCCTGCTCCGTCATACTGCTGGCCTGGCGCGCGTTGTCGGCCGACTGACGCACGGTGGAAGTCATCTGCTCCATGCTGGTGGCGGTTTCCACCAGCGAGGCGGACTGCTCCTCGGTACGGCTGGCCAGATCCTCGTTGCCCTGGGCGATCTCGCCGCTGGCCGAGCCCACCCCGCGGGCGCCCTGCTGAATCGAAGCCACCAGGGCTTCCATGCTGTCCGTGGAGTGATTGAAGGCGGCATAGAGCCGCGACAACTCATCGCTGCCGGGCACTGCCAGCCGCTGGGTCAGATCGCCGCCGCGCGACTCGATCTGGGCTAGCGCCCGGCGCAGCGGCACGACCATGCTGCGCACCAGCAGGATGGAAAGCACGACGGAGACCAGAATGGCCGCCATGGCCAGACCGGCGAACGTCCATAGCCCAATGCGAGCCTCGCTTGCCAGGCCATGGGCACGGACCTGTACATAGTCGGCCAGCGCCAGCTCCACTGCGCGCAGCCGCTCCAGCTTGCCGGTCTGGGCGTCAAACCAGCGTTCCGCGCGAATGCCATAGCCGCCGTCGATGCCTTGACGCATGGCGATCTGGCGCATCATGGTCAGTTCACCATTGGCCTCATGCTCGCCGGTGGCGGCACGATACCGAGCCCACATCTCGGCGTCGGCCTGGATGAGGAAGCTCTCCTCGAACGCCTCCTCTTCGCCGAGCAGGCGGAGAAAGCGGAAATAGACATCCTGCGACATGCGGTTGGCGGCGAAAGCGCTGGCCAGCAGCGCCCGCTCTATACCCGCCGTCTCCTTGATCTCGAGCAGGGAGTAATAGGCACCCAAGGCACGGGAGAGCTCTCCGGCATTACTCAGCGAACTCAGCCGCCCCACGTTTTCGGCCAGCCGTGAATTAATCTCGGTGTAGTAGTCCAGCGCATCCAGATCACGCATGCGCAAGGTGTCGACCGCCTGACGGGTGGTGCTCAGTTCGGCCAGCAGCGCATTGATCTCCTCACGCCGCAAGTCGATTTCGCTATCGCCGCTGGTGCCTATCCCATCCCAAGCTCTGTGATAGTCAGCCAGCTGATCGTCTACCCGGCTGCGCTGGGCGGCCAGTCGCTCGCCGAAGGCCTCACCGCGGCTGCCGATGAAACCGACCGACAAACCACGTTCCACCTGCAGCTCATGTATCAGGCCACCGAGCTGCACCGACAATTCGGTGATGCGATCGACCTGCTGCATGTTGTTGGCCATATGGTGTCTGTCCATGATGCCGCTCGCGGCCAGCCAGACGATGATGCAAAGGGGCAGCGCCAGCACAAGCATGAACTTGCGGGAAACTGGAGTGCGGTGAAGGAGGTTTTTCATCTGTTGGAACCCTGCCAAGCTCGAAGATATCGGAAGTCGTGACGTGGCTGGCGTAGCGTGCCGTTGTAGTTGTGATATCCGTCGGCCATCGTGGCGCTGCCTGTCGGCGCGCGAAGTCTTCTTCGGCCGGGCAGCGGGAATCTTGAGCCTCGCTCGCGTCGACTCGCTCGATTCATTGACGAGCGTCACACCTGCGTTCAATAGCTGCGCCGCCCTCTCGTCTCGGCTTGCCATGGCGGCTTGAGTTTGCGTTGGCCACCTCAGAGAACTTCGACATCATGGACGAAACCGTGGAATAACCGTGCATCACGGAACCCAGCGGGCTGGCGAGGTTCACAGCTACTGTCGCCCAACAGCCATGCGGTCTTGCCATGAATCGATCCTCACGAGCCCTGGCTCGCCTGACTCTTTCCGTTCTGCTGCTGGCCTGGCTTCCGGTCAAGGCCGTGGCGGCCGCACCCCAGCCCGACGCCCAGCTGCAGCCGTTCAGCGCCAGCTATCGTCTGGAGGTGAGGGGCTGGCCCAACGCCACCATCGAACACCAACTGACCCGAGAGAGCGGCCACTGGCAGAGCCGCATGCAGGCCGCCATCGCCGTGGCCCGGGGCAACGAACGCAGCCGTTTCATCGTCACGCCCGAGGGCGTGCATTCGGTGAACTACGCCAGCGGCTACTCGCTGTTCGGCGTGGGCGGGAACTATCGCCTGGGCAGCAGCGAACTGGCCGAGCTGCCGGACCGCCAGGCCGCCCTGATCGAACTCTCGCGGCGCGCCCTGAACGGCGGCTGCGAGAGCGATAGATGCCGCCTGGTCTACCAGGATCACCGCGGCCGCGAGGAGACCCTCGACTACCGCCTGCTGGGCACCGATGTAGTGAAGCTGCCCGCTGGCGAGTTCCAGGCGCTCAAGGTCGAGGTCAGCGAGCCGGACACACCGGAGCGCAGGATGGTGTTCCACTTCCACCCCGAGTATCCCGGCTTGCTGCTGGCGGTGGATTACCAGCGCGACGGCGAGCGCCGCAGCCGGCTCACCCTGACCTCACTCAGGACAGACTGAGCACGAGACCCGGCGCCGGGCGCAAAAGCCTGGTAGAGTTGGCGGTTTTCGCCGCCCTGAGCGGCCGGGCTGAAGGAAGTCGTCATGCTGTCGGGGCTATTGATCGTGCTGTTGCCGCTGGTGCTGGGCTATCTGGTGCCGGTGCGAAGTCCCGACGTCCTGGCCGTCATCAATCGCGGCGTCAGCGCCTCGGTCTACGTCATTCTGCTGCTGATGGGCATCAGCCTGGCGGGGCTCGATGAGCTGGGCCGCGAGCTGTCACGTATGGGCGGGCAGGCACTGACGCTGTTCACGGTGATCACCGCCTGCAACCTGCTGGCGCTGGGGTGGCTGTCACATCGTCTGGCCCTGCGCATGGGGCCGTCTCCGGTGGTGGCCGATGCGCCCACCACTAAACTGGCCGCACTGGTCGGTTCCCTGGCCCTGGTGGCGGTGGTGGCAGGCGGCGTGCTGATCGGCCTGGCGCTTGCCTGGCTGGGCGGCGATGCCATCTTCCAGCATGCCGAGCTGATGGCCGAATGGGTGCTCTACGTGCTGCTGGCACTGATCGGCTGTCAGTTGCGCAACTCCGGCATGCCACTGCGGCAGATCCTGCTCAACCGCCACGGGCTGGCCATTGCCATGACCCTGGCCGTGAGCTCCCTCATCGGCGGCTTGCTCGCCGCTCCCCTGCTGTCGCTGAGCTGGAACGAGGGCCTGGCGCTGGCATCGGGCTTCGGCTGGTATTCGCTCTCGGCGATACTGGTCGGCGATCAGCTCGGCCCCGTGTTCGGCGGGGTGGCTTTCTTCAACGACCTCAGTCGCGAGCTGCTGGCCTTCATCCTGATCCCGCTGTTCATCAAGCGCTACGCGCCACTGGCCATCGGTTACGGCGGCGCTACCTCCATGGATTTCACCCTGCCGGTGATCCAGCAGCACGGCGGCGTGGCCTGCGTGCCCATCGCCGTGGTCAGCGGTTTCATCCTCTCGCTGCTGTCGCCGCCACTGATCCTGTTCTTCCTGTCGCTGTAAGAAGCGGGAGCTATGCTCAGGAAGCAACGGCAAGCGCCAAGCCCACTGTTAGCCGAAAGTCTAGGTTGAACTCTCCAGGCAGACACGGCTAACTGAGCGGCGAACGATCTTAATCGTTTAAGACTCCTCAGCCGCCATTGATAACAACAAGCCGACAAGGATACCAGCATGTACAAGAAGACGTTGCTTTCCACCCTCGTCGTTGCCGGAGCCGCCAGCCTCAGCCACGCCCAGGCCGCCGACCTGACCATCTCCTGCGGTGCCGTGGGTGCCGAGCTGCAGCTCTGCCAACAGGGTGTGCGGGCATGGGAAGAGAAGACCGGCTACAGCGTCGACGTGGTCTCGACGCCCAACTCCTCCACCGAACGCCTGTCGCTCTACCAGCAGATTCTCTCCGCCAACTCCACCGACATCGACATCATGCAGATCGACGTCGTATGGCCGGGCCTGCTGGCCAACCACCTGCTCGACCTGCGTGAAGTGCTGGGCGAGAACGCCGGCGAAGGACACTTCTCCGCCATCGTCGAGAACAACACCATCGACGACCGCCTGGTGGCGATGCCCTGGTTCACCGATGCCGGCGTGCTCTACTACCGTGCCGACCTGCTCGAGCAGTACGGCTTCGAGGCGCCGGAAACCTGGGAAGAGCTGACCGAAATCGCCCGCGAGATACAGAACGGCGAGCGCGAGGCAGGCAACAGCCGTATGCACGGCTACGTCTTCCAGGGCCGCGCCTACGAGGGGCTGACCTGTAACGCCCTGGAGTGGGTGGCCAGTCACGGTGGCGGCACCATCGTCGATGGCGAGGGCGAGATCACCATCAACAACCCGCAGGCCGCCGCGGCATTGGACCTTGCCGCTTCCTGGATCGGCGACATCTCGCCCAACGGCGTCCTCAACTACACCGAGGAAGAGGCCCGCGGCGTGTTCCAGGGCGGCAATGCCGTGTTCATGCGCAACTGGCCCTATGCCTGGGCGCTGGCCCAGAGCGAGGGCAGCGAGGTGCGCGGCAAGGTGGGCGTGACCCAACTGCCCTATAGCGGCGACGGCAGCACCGCCGCCACCCTGGGCGGCTGGAACCTGGCGGTATCGCGCTACAGCGAGAACCCCGAGCTTGCTGCCGAGCTGGTGGCATTCCTGGCCGGCGAAGAGGAGCAGAAGCGGCGCGCCATCGAGGGGGCCTACAACCCGACCCTCGAAGCGCTCTACCAGGATGACGAAGTACTCGAAGCGGTGCCCTTCTTCGGCGAACTCTACGAGACCTTCGTCAACGCCGTAGCACGGCCTTCGGCGCCCACCGGCGATGCCTATGGTCGCGTCAGCAACGCCTTCTTCAGCGCCACTCACGACGTGCTCTCCGGCAGCCGTAGCGGCGAGCAGGCGATGAGCGACCTGGATCACGAGCTGGCCCGTCTCAAGCGCCGCAACTGGTAACCCCCTTCAGGAGCCCGCCATGTCGACTCCCGTGACCGAAAGCGCGCCGATACCGGCGCGCCCCCTGCCGGCAAGCTATCGCAGTACCAAGGTGAGGCGGCAGCGAGTGCGCGCCGCCTGGTTCTTCCTGGCGCCGATGCTGGTGACCCTGGCCATGGTGGCCGGCTGGCCGCTGCTGCGCACTTTCTACTTCAGCTTCACCGACGCTTCGCTGTCGGACATGAGCGATACCCTGTTCATCGGGCTGGAGAATTACCTGGTCTACGACGACGGCCGCTGGTTCGGCGTGCTGGCCGACCCCATCTGGTGGCGGGCGGTATGGAATACCGTCTACTTCTCGGTGGTTTCGGTGTCGCTAGAGGTGGTGTTCGGGGTCATCGTCGCCCTGGTGCTCAACGCCGAGTTCAAGGGCCGCACCCTGGTGCGCGCCGCGGTGCTGATCCCCTGGGCGATCCCTACCATCGTCTCGGCGCAGATGTGGGCGTGGATGCTCAACGACCAGTTCGGCATCATCAACCACCTGCTGATGGCGCTCGGCATCATCGCTAGCCCCATCGCCTGGACCGCCGACGCCAACTACTCCATGTGGGCGGTGATCATGGTCGACGTGTGGAAGACCACGCCGTTCGTCGCCCTGCTGGTGCTGGCGGCATTGCAGATGCTGCCCAAGGACTGCTACGAAGCCGCCGAGGTCGACGGTATCCACCCGGTCAAGGTGTTCTTCCGCGTCACTCTGCCGCTGATCACCCCGGCGCTGATGGTAGCGGTGATCTTCCGCCTGCTCGATGCACTGCGCGTGTTCGACGTGATCTACGTGCTCACCTCCAACTCCACCAGCACCATGTCGATGTCGATCTACGCCCGCCAACAGCTGGTGGAGTTCCAGGACGTGGGCTACGGCAGCGCCGCTTCCACCCTGCTGTTCCTGATCATCGCCCTGGCGACCATCGCCTATCTCTATCTGGGCCGCAAGCAACTGCAACTGGGGGGTGACTGATGACCTCGCGCCAGCTTTCCAAACTCGCAGCGCGTGTCGGCTTCTGGCTGCTGGTGACCTTGATCGTGGTGATCGCTGTATTCCCGTTCTACTACGCCATCAAGACCTCCTTCACGCCTTCCGGCGACCTGTTCCGGGTCGAGCTGTGGCCGACGCGGGCAACGCTCGCCAACTACGTGCAGATTTTCTCCCAGCGCAGCTTTCTGCAGGCGATCTTCAACTCCATCATGGTCGCCACCAGCGTGGTGTTCATCGCGCTGCTGCTGGGCATCACTGCCTCCTACGCCCTGGGGCGGGTACGCTTCCGCGGCCGCACCTCGGTGTTGCTGATCATCCTCGGCGTATCGATGTTCCCCCAGGTGGCGGTGCTGTCGGGGCTGTTCGAGGTGATCCGCGCGCTCAACCTCTACAACAACCCGGGCGGGCTGATCCTGAGCTACACCATCTTCACCCTGCCCTTCACCGTGTGGGTGCTGACCACCTTCATGCGCCAGCTGCCCCTGGAGCTCGAGGAGGCCGCGATCATGGACGGCGCCACGCCCTGGGTAACCATCACCAAGGTGTTCCTGCCATTGATGTGGCCGGCCATGGCAACCACCGGGCTGCTCGCCTTCATTGCCGCCTGGAACGAATTCCTGTTCGCCCTGACCTTCACCCTGACCGACAGCCAGCGCACGGTGCCGGTGGCGATCGCCCTGCTCTCCGGCGGCAGCGCCTACGAGCTGCCCTGGGCGCCGATCATGGCCGCTTCGGTAGTGGTCACGGTACCGCTGGTGGTGCTGGTGATCATCTTCCAGCGGCGCATCGTCTCGGGGCTGACGGCCGGTGCGGTAAAGGGATGAATCGGAGCGGCTGAACCCGACACGAACAGGATTGTCCACGGCAACTCGTACCTGACGAACAACCATGCCATCGAGGCTTGATCAAGGGAAACTCATGCAAGACAACACATTCTGGTGGCGCGGCGGCGTCATCTACCAGATCTACCCACGTAGCTTCATGGACAGCAACGGCGACGGCGTCGGTGACCTGCCGGGGGTCACCGAGCGGCTCGACTACGTCGCCTCGCTGGGCGTGGACGGCATCTGGCTCTCGCCCTTCTTCACCTCGCCGATGCGCGACTTCGGTTACGACATCAGCAATTATCGCGACGTCGATCCGCTGTTCGGCACCCTGGCAGACTTCAAGGCCCTGCTGGAGCGCGCTCATGCACTCGGCCTCAAGGTGATCATCGATCAGGTGATCAGCCACACCTCGGACCAGCACCCCTGGTTCCAGGAGAGCCGCAGGAACCGCGGTAACCCGCGCGCCGACTGGTACGTGTGGGCCGATCCCAACCCGGACGGCACCGCGCCCAACAACTGGCTGTCGATCTTCGGCGGTCCGGCCTGGACCTTCGACAGTCGGCGCCAGCAGTACTACCTGCACAACTTCCTGTCGAGCCAGCCGGACCTCAACTTCCACAACCCCGAGGTGCGCACCGCCCAGCTCGACAATATGCGCTTCTGGCTCGAGCTGGGGGTCGACGGCTTCCGCCTCGACACGGTCAATTTCTACTTCCACGACCAGCACCTGCGCAGCAATCCGGCGCTGACCATCGACGCCACCCGCACGCTGGGCGCGCCCAAGGAGAACCCCTATACCTGGCAGCGCCACATCTACGACATCAGCCGCCCCGAGAACGTCGAGTTCCTGCGCGAGCTGCGAGCGCTGATGGACGAGTACCCCGGCACCACCACGGTGGGCGAGATCGGTGACGACACGCCGCTGGAGCGCATGGCCGAGTACACCTCGGGGGGCGACAAGCTGCACATGGCCTACACCTTCGACCTGCTCAACGCACCGCGCTCGCCGGACTACATTCGCGGCGTGCTCGAGCGCTTCCAGCAGTTCGCCGGCGATGCCTGGCCGTGCTGGGCGCTGTCCAACCACGACGTAGTGCGCAGCGCCACCCGCTGGGGCAGCGAAGAGTGCGCCTTCGCCTACCCCCGCGTGGCGCTGGCCCTGCTCTTCTCGCTGCGCGGCAGCGTCTGCCTCTACCAGGGCGAGGAGCTCGGCCTGCCCGAGGCCGAGGTGCCCTTCGAGCGCATTCAGGATCCCTACGGCCTGCCGCTGTGGCCCGACTTCAAGGGCCGTGACGGCTGCCGTACGCCGATGCCCTGGGACGATACCCCGCTGGCCGGTTTCTCTCACGTGGAGCCGTGGCTGCCGGTGGCCGAGCCGCACCTGGCCATGTCGGTGGCACGTCAGCAGGACGATCCGGAGTCGATGCTCAACGCCACCCGCCGCCTGCTGCGCTTCCGCCACCAGCACCCGGCCCTGTTCGACGGCGAAATGACGTTGCTCGACCTGGGCGAAGCGCTGGTCGCCTTCACCCGCCAGCGCGGTGGCGACAGGCTGCTGTGCGTGTTCAACCTCACCGGTCAGCCCCAGAGCGCGACGCTGCCCGAGGTGCGCGAAGCGCTGCAAGAGCACGGCTTCCAGTACGAGGTGAGCGGCGGCAGGCTGCATCTGCCGCCCTATCAGGCGGCCTATTTCCGCCTCTAAAAATGGCTGCGCTTGGCCATACTGCGTTAAAAATCAGCTCAAAGTACTCATTTACAAAACGTAAACTCCGTCTTTTCGCTGATTTTTGCCTGGTCTGGCCTTCGCTCGCCGATTTTTAGACAAGTGGTAAAGTCTTGAACAACAACGGCCGTATAGCGGCCGAGGATGGATCGAATGGCAAGCGTCACCCTCGACAAAATCAACAAGGTCTTCGGCAGCACGCACATCATCAAGGATGTGGACCTGGCGATCGGTGAAGGCGAATTCGTGGTCTTCGTCGGCCCCTCGGGCTGCGGCAAGTCCACCCTGCTGCGCCTGATCGCCGGGCTGGAGTCGATCAGCGACGGCGAGCTCTCCATCGGCAGTCAGGTGGTCAACGAGCTGCCGCCGCGAGAGCGCGGCGTGGGCATGGTGTTCCAGTCCTACGCGCTCTACCCGCACATGACCGTGTACGAGAACATGGCCTTCGGCCTCAAGCTGGCCAAGACCGCCAAGGAGACCGTACACGAGCGGGTGATGGCGACGGCGCGCATCCTGCAGCTCGAGGAACTGCTCGAGCGCAAGCCCAAGGCGCTTTCCGGCGGCCAGCGCCAGCGCGTGGCCATGGGCCGCGCCATGGCCCGGGAGCCGCGCATCCTGCTGTTCGACGAGCCGCTCTCAAACCTCGACGCCTCGCTGCGGGTACAGATGCGCAACGAGATCGCCCGCCTGCACAAGCGGCTCGGCTCGACCATGGTCTACGTGACCCATGACCAGGTCGAGGCGATGACCCTGGCGGACAAGATCGTGGTGCTCAATGGCGGTCGCGTGGAGCAGGTGGGCAGCCCCCAGGAGCTCTATCAGCGCCCGGCGACCAAGTTCGTGGCCGGCTTCATCGGCTCGCCGACGATGAACTTCCTGCCCGCGCGCCTGCTCGGTGCCGATGCCACCGGCTGCCGGGTCGGCGCCACCGGGCTGACCGAGCTGGCACTGCCCCAGGATGCCTCGGGCCATACCCAGGGAGCGGAGCTGACGCTGGGCATTCGCCCCGAGCACCTGCGCCTGAGTGAGGCCCAGGGCAGCGAGGGCTTCGAGATCGTCAACGTCGAATACCTGGGCAACGAGGTATACGTCTACCTGGAGCCCAAGGAGGGCGAGACCCTGCTGATCCAGCGCGGCGAAGCGCCCACGACGTGGCGGGTCGGTCAGCGCGTGACGCTGGCTCCCGACCCCGAGCACGTGCACCTGTTCGACGCCGGAGGTCGGGCGCTGTCGGTCAAGGCCGCACGCGCCGTGGCCTGAGACCATGGTAGCGTTACAAAAATAGACGGCGGGACTGTCCCGGCCACGGCCGGGGCGGTATGCTGGGCGCCGTACTCATTAGCAGGGAAATAATCGTGTCGCCACCGGCCCGCCGTATCACCCTCAAGGATCTGGCCCGCGAGCTCGGCGTCTCCACCGCCACCATATCCAATGCCTTCAACCGGCCCGACCAGCTCTCGCCCAGCCTGCGCGAGCGCATTCTCGCCGAGGCCAAGCGGCTGGGCTATCGTGGTCCCGACGCCAAGGCGCGCAGCCTGCGCACCGGGCGTTCGCGCATCATCGCGGTGGTTCTGGCCGAGAGTCTTACCTACAGCCTCAACGATGCCGTCTCCAGCGAGTTTCTCTCCGGCGTGGCCGAGGTACTCGACAGCCAGGGCCATACCCTGCTGCTGCTCTCGGCACGGCAGGTCAATTGCCAGTTGGTCGACTCGGCAAGCATGGCCGACGGCTTCATCGTTTACGGCTTGATGCCCTCCGCCGAGCTGTTCGACTCGCTGCCCCTCCACGCTGCGCTGGTGGCGGTCGACTTCAACGTGGCGGGCCATCCTTCGATACACGTCGACAACGAGCCTTCCTGCTTCGAGATCGCCGACCACGCGCTGTCGGTCGCCCCACGCAAGCGACCGGCCATCGTCAACCTGCGCCTCACGGCGGAACCCTGCAATGGAAGAATCGATCCGCAGCACACCCTGCTCTCGGCCGAACTCACCATTACCCGCTCGCGGCTGGCCGGCTTTCATGCCGCCCTGGAAAAGCACGACTTCGACCTCGAACGGATCCCGATGTGGAACGTGGAGGAGAACACCTTCGAGGTATGCGCCCCGGTGATCGAGGAGATTCTCGATCTGCCCGACGCCGAGCGTCCAGACCTGCTGCTGTGCATGTCGGACCGTATCGCCCTGACCGCCCTGACCCTGGCCGAGCAACGCGGCCTGCGTATTCCCGATGACCTGAGTCTGATCGGCTTCGACGGTATCGCCGAAGGCCAGTACCGGGCGCCGCGGCTGACCACGGTGCGCCAGGAGAGCAGCGAGAAAGGACGCCTGGCGGCGCGCATGATCCTGGGCCTGGAGCCGAGCCACTCACGCCTGCTGACGACCGAGATGATGCTGGGCGAGACCTGCTCCTAGGAGCTGATTCGTTAAACAGCGGGCTCGCTTGCACGTTGCTTGCACACTTCATGACCATTGGCTGCATCGCCTTGCGAGATGCTGCATGGGCCCACCCTTCGCCGCGAGCCCACGATGCCAGCCTTACCTCTGCTCTCCCTGTCTTCTCCCGGTCGCGCCGGTCGCCGTCAACGGGGGCGCTTTACCCTGGGCGCCCTGCTGGCTGTGCTGGTGCTGGCGGCAGGCGCGGCCGGGGCCTGGTGGCTGGTCTCGCAGCCGCCGCGCATCGAACGCCGGGCACCGGTCGAGCCACCCGCCCCACTGGTGGACACCGTGCTGGCACAGCGTCAGGCAGCGGCGCCGTCGCTGCACGGCTTCGGCCGGGTGATCCTCGCGATAT